>SKPJ01000512.1 GCA_007119595.1 Myxococcales bacterium | reverse complement strand
GCGTCGAGAGCGGCGGGGTGATTACCAATCCGACTACCGCCTTGCTTTACGTCGGCAACGCCGGTTCGCACAACCGGCTGGAAATCACCAACACCGGCAGCCGGGTGTACAGCAGCTTCACCATCGGGCACCATGAGGCCGGCGAATTTCCCACACAGCGACGGGAGATGCTGGAGGTGGTGGCCAATCAGGTGGCGGTGACGATGCAGAATGCTCGACTGTACTCCAAGATGGAAGAAATGGCGAAATTCGATGGTTTGACGGGACTGGCCAACCGCCGCAGCTTTGAGTCCAAACTGAAACAGGCAATGGCGCGACACAAGCGGGCCGGGCGCACCTTCGGATTGGTGCTCATCGACATCGACCATTTCAAGTCGGTCAACGATACCTATGGTCATCCGGTGGGCGATGAGGTATTGCGCAAGGTGGGGGCGGTATTTTCAGAGGAGATGCGTGAAATCGATGTGCCCGCGCGCTACGGGGGAGAGGAATTCGTGCTCATATTGGAAGATACCGATCTGGAGGGGGCCCGCCAGGTCGCCGATCGGATTCGGGTGGCCATAAGTGAGCTGGAATTTCAGACCGATCAGGGATTGCTTCAATGCACGATCAGCCTCGGGATTGCCGTCGGTCCCTGGGATAGCGACGAGCCCCATACCCTGGTAGATCTTGCCGACCAGGCGCTGTACCATTCGAAGGAAAACGGTCGAAATCAGGTCTCCGTTTACCGCGAAGTCGTCGCCTCCGGAGAGGCGGCGTAGACCGACCACGCCACGAATTTCACACTTCGATCGCCTCACCCAAGAAACGATCGACTCATGACATCGTCGAATGCCAATCGAGGTAGCATGAAGAAGAACTTTGTATTGGACACCAACGTCTTGCTCCACGATCCGCGAGCGATTTTTCGTTTCAAGGATAATACGGTCATCATTCCGATCTATGTGATCGAGGAGATCGATACCTTTAAACGCGAACTCTCCGAGCTGGGACGCAACGCTCGCGAGGTGAGCCGAATTCTGGACAAATATCGCTCCCAGGGAAGTCTGGGAGAAGGGGTTTCACTCGATGGTGGAGGTATGTTGAAGGTCTCCTTTGCTACCAGCGATGATGCCTCGCGGTTTTTGCACTCCGAAAAGAAGGACAATCTGATCCTGAGCGCCGCCCTTGATGTCCAGCGACGAGAGCCCAAGATCTCCTGTATATTGATCACCAAGGACGTCAATCTTCGGGTCCGCGCCGATGTGCTGGGGCTGGACGCCGAAAATTACGAAGAGGAGGACTTGAGTTCCATCGAGGAGCTCTATTCCGGAGCCTCGGAGGTGGAGGTCCCCAACGAGTGGATCGATGGATTACACGACGAGGGAGGCCTGGCGGTAGAGCTCGACGAATTGGCACGTCGCCGCACCCAAAAGCGATCGGGGGTGGGGCATGGGTTTTATCCCAATGAATACGTATGGCTGCGCCGTGAGGACGGTCCCCAGAACTCAATGGGACGGCTGACGATCGACAAAGGCGACGATCAGATGGGAGTGATCTGGCCGTTGGATCGGATGCACGAGAAGGTATGGGGGATCAGCCCGCGCAACAAGGAGCAGGCGTACGCTCTCGATGCGTTGCTCGATGATTCCATCGACCTGGTGACGCTGATTGGCAAGGCCGGTACGGGAAAGACGCTTTTGGCCATTGCCGCGGGATTGCAAAAGGTTACCGAGGAGCAACGCCACCACAAATTGGTGGTCAGTCGCCCGGTCTTTCCGATGGGACGAGATATCGGTTATCTGCCGGGAACGGTGGAGGAAAAACTCGATCCCTGGATGCGCCCCATCTTTGATAATGTGGAGTATTTGATGGGGATCAGCCACGCCGACCGCCGCTCCGGTCAGGGGGCCGACGAGTTGCGCTCGATGGGGATCATTGAAATCGAGCCCTTGACCTATATCCGAGGCCGATCACTGCCCAATTTATTTATGATCGTCGATGAGGCACAAAACCTCACTCCCCATGAGGTCAAGACCGTTTTGACCCGCGTCGGAGAGGGCACCAAAATCGTATTGACCGGCGATCCGTACCAGATCGACAATCCCTATGTGGACAGCGAGTCCAACGGACTGACCTATCTCGTCAATCGCTTCAAGGAGCAGTCGGTGGCTTCTACGATCTCGCTATTCAAGGGCGAGCGCTCCCAGTTGGCGGAGATGGCAGCAAATCTTTTGTGAGGATCTTTATTGTGTCCGGCGCGTAGATCGTGTCGGTGCCGAAGTCGAAGGAATTCACAGCAAAAAAAGGCCACCCCGTGCGGGCAATCAACGGGGTGGCCTTTTTTGTATCGATGGGGTGGGGGAGCGAATCAGCCGTCTATCTCGTAGCTGACCGATACACTGGTGCTGGAATCGCCGTGGACGACCACTTGGGAGTGCGGTTCCGCCTCGTAGCTGTCGTCATTGTGGGTGACTTGTTTGGGAATGACGTCGTAGTAGCCGGGAATGAGCCCGGAGATGGTTCCGTTCTGGGGAAGCGATTGTACTTGCTCGTCGCGATCGACGATTTCGATATCGTGATCGGCTTCGTCGGGCAGCCCGAAGACGTTGACCTCCAGGGTGCCGGGTTCATCGTAGCAGAATAACTCCAATTCAATTTCCAGGGGGTCGATCGAGGGGTGGTCGGCTTCGATGGTCACCGCAGTATCAAAATGCCCTTCGACATCACCGCAGCTCGCCGTGGCGTCGATATTCTGGACGCTATCACCGGCGATGGTACCGCTGTCGTCACTCAATTCGAGCCAGTCGGCGTCGTAATCGATATCGAAATCTACGGGCAGCTCACCGGTATTGGTGATGCCAAATGGTGCGGATGCCGAGTCCTCGAGTTCTACGGACCACCACAGATGATCGGTTTCGAGCTCCAATGCCGGATCGTCGAGGCGTGCACCGGGTTCGATGGTGGCGTTGAATTCGAACTCACCGGTGGCCCCGGTTTGTACGGCGTCGGCGATCACGAAATACGTATTCTGAGTTTCCACGGTAAAGGACAACTCTTCGGTACCGGGTCCGAAGACATCGTCGGCCCCAGCGATGCATTGGGCGGCGGCGTCGTCACAGTCCGTGGTCACCCACAGAGCACCGTCGTATTGCGATTGCAGCGACAATTCGACCTCGTCACCGGCCCAGCCATCGAAGCGAAAGACCACGTCCGGCCCGTCACCGGAGAAGCCGGTGCAGCTCGGCTCATCTGCTCCCTCCGGACTGTAGGCGTTGGAAAAGCCGCCCAACTCGTCCTGAAGGCTGTAGGTAATGGTGCCCGATCCGTCGACCGAGCCATCCTCGTCGATATCGAAGGGGCGGGTACAGAGATCGCCTTTTTTGTCCAGGCATTGTCCATCTTCACAACCGTGGGGGCAGTCGGTCTCCACCAGGGTGCCGAATTCGGTGCATTGCTCGGCGGTCGTTCCGTCGCAGGCATTGTCCTCGGCGGGATCGCAATCTCCGTCGAAGAGATCGAAATCAAGCGAATATGCGGCGCTATCAAAAGCACTGATGGCGTAGATGCCGAGCACATAGGTGCCGCCCTGTGGGGCGTAGTATTCGATGGTCCCCTCCAGGGTTCCCGAACCCTCGAGCTCGACGGCTTGCATGCACTCCGCGGTGGCATCGACGCAGTCTCCGGAGATATACATGCCTACGTGTTGGGAGGAAAATCCCTCAATTTCGAAGGCAGCATCGACGGTGATCCCCTGTAATGGATCGAGGTCGAATTCGTAGAAGGCATCGGGTCCCTGGGTATTTTCGCTGAAGCAATAGCCGCCGAGCATGGGTTCCAATTGGTTATACCGGTTGAAGTTGTCGACGAGCTGTCCCGATGACTCGACGCGATAGCTGTGGTCCGGGCCGCATTGGTTGCCCGTATCTTCTGGCGCCGTACAGGAGACGTCGGACTCGTCGCAGCCGATAATGCACGCCTGATCGACCTGGAAGCTGTAGGAATCGGTGGAATCGACTTCCATGCACCGCTCGACATTCCCGTCGGCACAGCGCGTGGCGTCGGGCACACAATCACCGGGCGCAATACTGACATCGACTGTAAAACTTGCTGCGTCGTGGCGATTGGAGCTGTCGACGACGAGAAAATAAGTGCCGGCCTCTTCGATAAAGAAGGTTCCGCTCTGGGCGGGCAGTGCTCCGTCGATGCAATGCTCTGCGACGTCGTCGCTGAGCAACGGTCGTGGACATTCATCGAGAATATAAAATCCGGCGTCACTGGAAGAGGTGTCTAGGTCGACGGAGATGAGCTGATTTCCCTCCTCCAATTCGATTTCGAAGATGGTATCCGATCCGCTGGGGGTGGCCACCGTATGGTCACCACCGCAGGAGATCGGTGTCAGATCGGCGGTCGCCGAAGCAAAGGAGCCCTCGTGGGAGTCGCCGTCTTCAAAGGGGATGGTATCGAAGCATCGGCTACCGGTGGGCTCGACGCAGGCTCCGTCTGCGCAATCACCACCGCAGTTGTAGCGGATGGGATAATTTGCGTCCTCGCAATAGTGCAAGAATTCATCGTCGATGCAGCCCAGAATATCTCCCTCGTCGACGCCGTCACACAGCGGCTCATCGACGGTGAGATCGAGGGTGAATTCACCGGCATCCACGTCGGCATCGACGGCCTGGACGACGACCAGCACGGTTTCACCGTCCTCGGATGCGATGTGTTGAGCGCTCTCGACAGCATCGTCTTGATTGCTGGCCTCCAGGCATTGGCCGTCGTCACAGGAGGAGTTGATCCACAGACCGGCATTGAATTGGGAGGCCAGATTGGCGTTGAGCCGTTCGTTGGCATCCAATTGGGCCAGAAAATAGGCGGTGGGGCCCTCGAAGCTATGCTCTCTGCCGGTGCCGATGGAGCGGCTGTCACAGCTATTGGTGTTGAGCGATTCGTCGACGTGAAAGTCGATGATGTCGTAGGTAAAGCTTTCGCCCTCGTCACCGCTGAAGACGACGGCGTCGCTACATGAAGAATGGTCGTGCGGGTCGCAGAGGGCGTCGCTGGGCACGTCGGAGACGCAACCATTGGTACAGGCCAAATCGGGATCGGTTCGGTAGTGGGTGCCGAAGGTGGCGCACTCGCCGAGTTCACCGTCGCTGCAGACGGGCTGGCCGGGAGTGCAGATTTGCTCCGAGATCGTGAATTCGATGGTGGCCTCTAGATCGGCAGCGCCGACACCGGAGTCGGCGACGACGTAGATGACCTCGTTTTCATCGC
Source organism: Myxococcales bacterium (assembly GCA_007119595.1). Taxonomy (GTDB): domain Bacteria; phylum Myxococcota_A; class Bradymonadia; order Bradymonadales; family Bradymonadaceae; genus SLJM01. The sequence continues at coordinate 11,647 of SKPJ01000512.1, read as the reverse complement.
TGCTATTTTCATACCACATCGCGCGGATGGACTGACCACCGCTGGTGTCGACGTCGTAGCCGACGTCTTCACGGCATTGGGTGAGCGGAACCACGCATTCTTCGAGCATGTACAGCGCTGCATAATCGGTGACGGTCGTCAACTCCACGACCCCGGCTTCACCGGGTTCCAATTCCATGGAGAAGGTCAAATCAGCGCCGGTGGTGCGCAGATCGTGTTCGGGTGTGACACATCCGGTCTCCGGACCGGGGTCGTAATTGTTGGCGTACTCAGACCATTGAAATTGGTAGCTGTCGCCGTGCTCGACCTCGATGGGGGCTGCACAGGCCGCGCCCCCCTCGGTGAATTCGCAGCGCAATTCCTCTTCGTTGCAACCTTCCTGGCACGGGGTATTGGTCTCGATGGTTCCATCGCTATTGCAGACGACGAGGGTGTCACCGTCGCATTCGCGATGGCCCGCCTCACAGACCAAATCGGGGTTGTCGCAGATGATCTGATCGGAGGTGGCGTCCACGATCTCGCAGATCTCGTCGTCTTCGCAATCCGCGCAGGCGACCTCCTCCAGGACGCATTCGCTATCGAAGCAGACGTGATCTTCGACGCATTCACTGTCGCCGACGCAGGAATCAGCGTTTACACAGTCGCCTTCGACACCGGCCGACGGATCGCAGACCCCGCGTTTGCCACCGCAGTCCTTGAGGGTGCAGATGAAGTTCTCACTGACGCAGCTCTGGGCGTGACAATAATTGTCACCGAGGCAGTCTTCGTGGTCGGAACACTCTCCTTCGTGGTGCGGCTCGTCATTGGCATCGTCGTCTTCGTCGGCCACGCAGGTTCCGTCGTCACAGACGGGCGCATCTTCTCCACAGTCGGCATCGACCCCACACCGGTCGTAGCACAGTCCACTGACGCAGTAGGGCATCGCGTCGGTGCATTCGTCGATTTCATCGCATTCGAGGGCCTCGTCGGCAAAGCAGCGCTCGTAGATGCAAAACGGGGTATCGTCACCGCAGTCCTCGTCCTCAGAGCATTCCGCTTCGAGCTCTTCTTCGGGATCGTCTTGGTTGTCGTTGTCCGCCGGATCTTCTCCGCCACAGGCACCAAGGGCGAGCGCGAAAATGAACGAGCCGACAAGTACGAGGTGTGCGCGCCATTTGATTGCCATGGCTTCCATCCTATTGAGCAGAACTTAGGTCGTTGCAGTTGCAAGAGGCGTATGAGACAGCTTTCATGCGCAGGGCCGTTATCGACATTGCTGGCCAGGGTTTCGACGTCTTTGTTCGACTTCAGTACGGGGCGCCGATAAGCGGCTCAAACATTGGCTCAGGTTGGTCGAATCGGGGTCGGAATGTCAAGCACGTCCGTTGCGCCTTAACACCGGGGGCCGAAAGGGGCGAGAGCGCCAATGGAGTGGCCATCGATGGCCATCGCATCTGGTCTGTTCGGGCGGGGGGCGTCGGGTCAGGCACCCCTTATTGAAGTGGTGAGCCGTAGAGGCGTTCCTCGACGACGCGGTTGGCCACCAGATTGGTGGGAAGATTTTCGCGCTCCGAGCGCTCCAGGATCTGCAATACCGTATCGTAGATCGCGGCGGTCTTTCGGCGGGCGGTCTGCGCATCGTAGCCGCGAAATTCCTGGGCGACATTGATCAGTCCACCGGCGTTGATGGCGTAGTCCGGAACATAGACGATGTCCCGTTCGCGCAATTCGACGCCGTGGCGGTTTTGAGCCAGTTGGTTGTTGGCGGCTCCGGCGATGACGTCACATTGCAGCCGAGGCAGTGTGTCATCGTTGATCGGCGAGCCCAGTGCACAGGGGGCGAAGACGTCGCAGTCCACATCGAAGATGGCGTTCGATTCCACGGAGGTGGCGCCGAATTTGTCGACGCATTTCTGCACGACGGCCTCGTTGATATCGGTGACGGTCAGGGTGGCACCCAATTCGTGGAGTTCTTCGGCCAGATGATAGCCCACCGAACCCACGCCCTGAATGGCGACGTGAATGCCATCGAGATCGTCGCGGTCCCACTGAAATTTAACGGCCGCCTCGATCCCCCGCCGCACACCGAAGGCGGTAAATGGCGACGGATCTCCGGAGCTTCCGTCGTCTGGATCATACCCCAATACCTGGTCGGTCTCGCTGCGCACCGCATCCATATCTTCGACCCGGGTGCCCACATCCTCACAGGTGATGTAGCATCCACCGAGGGAATCGACGAATTCGCCAAAGGCGGCGAAGAGAGCGGAGCGGTCGAGTTCCTCAAAATTGGGGGGCTTCATGATGACCGCCTTTCCCCCACCGTGCGGCAGATTGCTGATGGCTGCTTTGTAGCTCATCCCTCGGGCCAGCCGAAGTGCATCGTGGATTGCGGCGTCGCTATCGGGGTAGTCAAAGAGGCGGCAGCCCCCAATTGCGGGGCCCAATGTTAGATCATGAACGGCCACGATGGCCCGAAGTCCGGTGGTCGGATCGTGCTTGAGATGTACTTCGCCAAAGTGGAGGTCCTGTGCAACGTCAAATAGATCCATGAAGAGTCTCCTGAAAAAGACGTCGACGACGAGTGGGGTGCGTCCGTCGAAGTCATTTGGTGCCACGCGATGATTGGGCATGAACAAACATATTTTAGGCAACTTATAGTGAGCCATTCTCGGTTGCGCAAGTGAGGAGGATAAACGGAGGGCGCGGTTTTCGGCGGGAGTTGGCTAGGGCGAAATGTGTTGCTCTGCGATGCGATTGGACAACCGGTGGCGTCGACGGTATCTGCAATGGATACGGTTCGTGTCCATGGGGATGCGGATAACCAGTCTTTTGCTCAACGCCGGTGGAGTGGTGATGTCGAAAGCGTCGAATTGGATCGTCTTGAAATTCGGGGGAACCAGCGTCTCGTCGAGACGTGATTGGGAGACCATCGCTGCACAGTTGGAGTCGATCATCGACGCCGGAGATCGTCCGCTGGTGGTCTGTTCGGCATTGAGCGGGATCTCCGATCGATTGGAGTCGGTCATCGAGGCTGCACCGGTCGGCACGTATCAAGAGGAGATGGGCGCAATACGCAGCCAGCATCTCGAACTCGCCGAGGCCCTGGGGGTCGATGGAGAGCAGTTGCTCAAGGAGGAGTTCGAAAGCCTCCAACGCTTTGCTCGCGGGGCGTCGTTGACCGGCGAGGTCAGCCCACGATTGCACGCCCGTATCATGGCCCGCGGCGAGATCATGTCGACGCGGCTCGGGGCAGCATTTTTGCAGGCCAGCGGCGTCGATGTGGGGTGGTCCGATGCGCGCAAATTATTGACCTCCACGCGTACTTCTCACCCGTCGCAGAGGCGCCGGTTTTTGTCGGCGACCTGTCCCTTTGACGACGACCCCGAGCTTCGTGGGCGGCTCCAATCCCGCAAGGAAACGGCGATTTTGACCCAGGGGTTTATCGCCTCCGACGACCAGGAGCGCACCGTCTTGCTCGGGCGCGGTGGTTCCGACACCTCGGCTGCCTATTTTGCAGCGAAATTGGGAGCGAAAAAGCTCGAAATTTGGACCGACGTCCCGGGGCTGTTTACCGCCAACCCCCGCCAGATCCCGCGGGCTCGATTGCTGCGTCATCTCGACTACGACGAAACCCAGGAGTTGGCGACGATGGGGGCCTCGGTCTTGCATCCACGGTGCATTCCACCGCTTCGAAGTCGCGGCATTTCGCTGACCCTGCGCTGTACCCCGAGGCCACAGTTGGAGGGGACCGTGATCTCGTCGAAGCCCGACGAGGAGGGGGCTCAGGTAAAAGCGATTTCCGCAAAAAAGGGAATTACGGCGGTCTCCATGGACACCCTGGGGATGTGGCAACAGGTGGGATTTTTGGCCGATACATTTCAGATCTTCAAGCGACACGGACTCTCCATCGATCTGGTGGCCACCTCGGAGTCGAACGTTACGGTCACCCTCGATCCTACGGCCAACGCCCTGCAACCGGAGGTGCTCGATGGGCTGGTCGATGATCTCGACGAGGTCTGTTCGGCACGCGTCGTCGAAGGCTGTGCGGTGGTGAGTTTGGTGGGGCGCAAAATTCGCTCCAACCTGTCCCAATTGGCCCCGGCGCTCAAGGTCTTTGAGGAACACCATATTCATCTGGTCTCTCAGGCGGCGAGCGATCTCAATTTCTCGCTGGTCGTCGACGAGGAGCAGGCCGATCGGTTGGTGCAAAAACTGCACGAATTATTATTCGGCGAGCAACGAGAAAACTCCGTATTCGGCGCCCGGTGGAACGCCCTGGTCGGCGATACGGCGGAGCACGAATGGTTCGAAGACACTTGGTGGCGAAGCCGGGCCACAACGCTTTGCGGGATCGCAGACGAAAAGGGGGCGGTATTCGTCTATGACGGCCCAACGCTGGATCGGCAGGCCCGTGCATTGACGCAGCTCGAGTCCGTGGATCGAATCTTTTATGCCATAAAGGCCAACCCCCATCCCGATGTGCTTCGTCGCTTTGAGGCACAGGGGCTGGGCTTTGAATGTGTTTCGCCGGGAGAGCTGCGGCGCGTCGAGAAGGTGTTGGGTGCCGTCGATGAGAAGCGATTGCTCTTTACCCCCAATTTTGCATCTCGCTCAGAATACGAGGCCGGTTTCGAGGCCGGGGCGATGGTCACTCTCGACAATTTGCATCCCGTCGAGAAGTGGCCGCAGGTATTTGCGAAGCGCCAGGTCTTGGTGCGCGTCGATCCCGGCCAGGGCCGCGGTCATCATCGATATGTTCGCACCGCTGGCCCGCGCTCCAAATTTGGGGTCTCGCCCGCCCAATTGGAGCGCCTTGCCGAGCTCGCAGACGCCGTCGGGATGGAGGTTGTTGGACTTCACGCCCATGTGGGAAGTGGTGTTCGCGAGGCCGGAACCTGGTCGCAGACCGCTGTGTTCTTGGAGTCCTGCCGCCAATATTTTCCCGACGTCGAGGTGCTCAACCTCGGCGGCGGGCTCGGCGTCCCGGAGCGCCCCGGACATCGACCTCTGGCCCTGGAAGCGGTCGATGAGGCACTGATGGATTTCAAGGCGGCCCATCCCGATCTGGAGCTGTGGTTGGAGCCCGGCCGATTCTTGGTCTCCGAGGCCGGTGTGCTGTTGGCACGGGTCACACAGCTCAAAGACAAGGGCGCCATGCGCTATGTCGGGGTCGAGACGGGCATGAATACGTTGATTCGACCGGCGTTGTATGGCGCCCATCACGGAATCGTCAATTTGTCCCGGCTCGACGAGGAGCCGACGGATTTCTTCGAGGTCGTCGGTCCCATCTGTGAAAGCGGCGACGTACTGGGCCACGCCCGCCGCCTTGCCGAACCTCGAGAGGGCGATGTGCTGCTGGTGGCCAATGCCGGAGCCTATGGCCGCGCCATGAGTTCACATTACAATCTGCGCGAGCCCGCCGCAGAGATTTTGCTCGTCGACGATGAGGACGGCGATCAGTGAATACAGACCTGCGGACATTGTCGCGGCAGATTGCGCTGAAAAAGGAGATGCTCCGGGAATAGCTCCACGCCCAGCACGCCGTCATCATCAAAGGGCCACACCAGTTCTTCGGCGCAGAGATCGTCGATCTCGAAATGGCGGTCGCGATAGGTGCCGGCGAGATAAAAGGGACGCAGATCGTCACGGCACCAATTTTTTTGCATTTGATAGAGCATCGTGCCGTTCCAGAGCTGAGTGCGCGAGATGGTTTCGTATTTTTCAAGCCTTCCCGGTTCCACGAAATACACCTCGTCTATCCGGATGTAGCGGTCCTCCAGGCGCATCGATTCCGGCATCAAGAGGTGATTCCAGCAGCCCTCGTCGATGCGCAGATTGCTGACCATCGCTCCCGTATGTTGAAAGCGGATCCCCAGATAGGGCGTCAGGCTGTGGAGGACAAAGAGCATGGCGAGTGTCCAGGCCACAAAGCGCGGCCACATCACCCGTTGCGGTGGCTCCGGTGATGGAGATTCCGGACGCCAGGGTCGAGCGGTGACGGCGATGATGAGCAATGCCCACAACAGCCACTCCCGGGGAATCATCGTCGAGTCCCCGAAGGGTATTTGCCCCACGGTCTGACTGAGGGCGGTCAGGACGCCGGCCACGACGGCGATCGTCACACCCCGACGGCGCAATAAGTTGGCGAAGACATCGATGTCGGCGGGTCGGACGAAGGCGGCGTGGCCGATGAGCATGACGAAGGCAAACGCCGGAGCGACGGTCAACGTAAGCGGAATATGAAAGGCAATGGCGGCGATGAGTGCCAGTCGCCGTCTGCGCAGTATGTAGAGCAGCGCAATGGCACCTTCTACGGCGATGACGGCGATGGCCAGTCCCACCGCGGTATCGCTGCTGAAGCTCACTTCCCCCAGCCCGTAATGGGCGGTGACCTTGTCGATTCCGTGTACTGCACAGCTTACGTCGGGGTTGAAGAAGTCGCGGTTGAGTTTGTGGAACGCCGCCACAGCGTAGGTCGCGATGGTGACGAGCCGCAGCAGGTCGAAAAAGGCCCATAATGGCGCCGAGATCTCACCGAATGGGCTGTCGAAATTCTGCAGCCGCTTCGGCCAGGTCGAAAGATAAGCCCGCAATCCCACAAAATACGCGCCCCCACTGGCGAAAATCAGTAGCAATAGCGATTGCGTCAAATGATCTCGGGCAAAGAGAAGGGGTAACAGCTTCCCCACCGCACAGAACGCCCAGCCCAGCGCGCAGGGACGGAATAACAAGAGCGCGAGGCCGAGGATGAAGGCGATATTTCCCGGCAGCCACTCCCATTGCCATGCATCGGCCAGCCATAGATGACTGAGGCCGGCGAAGACATATAGCAGTGAAATCAACCGCAATGTACGATGCGCCGGGACCTCAGTGGCCACCACCCACGCCCGGTCGGCGCGAAAGTGGGAAATGTCGATATCATCGGATGGGTTCATAGGGGGCAGCCGGGACTGGTGGTGCAGAGATCGCGATAGAGCAGCACTTTCGCACCACCGGGTTTCATGCTAAGGATTGGCCCGGTCGAAGGGCAAAAAAAAATAGTTGTGAAGGCGGACGAAATTATCGCGGAGTCGAATCGATGATACCACTTAAACGAGCGCTTTCGTCTCCAGTGGGACGCAAGTTCGTGATGTCTATTTCGGGCATCGCCCTGGTGCTATTCGTGATCGTCCACCTGCTGGGAAATCTGACGTTGTACGTACCCGACGGCGGTGAGACCTTCAATCGCTACGCCGCCGGCTTCGACGCCATCGGCCCCGCCCTGTACGTCATCGAATTGGGCCTGTTAGCGGTCATCGTCATCCACATTGGCTGGGGCATCACTACGGCTCTGAAAAACCGCAAGGCCCGGCCCGACGATTACGCTGTTTCCGTCAACTCCAAAGGGGGACCGAGCAATTTGAGCCTGGCCTCCAAGAATATGATCGTCACCGGGGTTGCCCTCGGCATCTTTCTGGTCGTTCATATCTGGCATTTTCGCATCCGTAAGATCTATGTGGCCGATAATACGGAGATCGACGGGCAGCAGCACGCAGATTTATATGCCCTGGTGCACACCGCGTTTTCCGATCCATTCTGGGTTGCTTTTTATGTGGGAGCGATGGTGTTCTTTGGTTTCCACCTACGCCACGGCTTCTGGAGCACCTTGCAATCGCTGGGCGCGATGAAGCCCGAGTGGTCCAAGGGCATCTACGCCCTGGGGTTTTTGGTCGCTGTCGTATTGACGGTCGGATTCATGGGCATACCGCTGTATATCTACTTTTTGGCGTAGCCCCATTTTCATTTCTTCTCACCCCGAAGTGAGCAGTCGTAAGCGGGAGTTTGTTATGACGAAGTTGGACGCGCGAATGCCCGACGGCCCCCTGCAACAAAAGTGGGAACAGCGCCTCGAAGAGATGAAGCTCGTGGCGCCAAATAATAAGAAAAAGCACGACGTCATCGTCGTCGGCACCGGCCTCGCCGGAGCTTCGGCGGCGGCGACGATGGGTGAGCTTGGGTATTCGGTGAAGGCCTTTTGCATCCAAGATTCGCCGCGCCGTGCACACTCCATCGCCGCTCAAGGTGGGATCAACGCCACCAAAAATTACCCCAACGACGGTGACAGCATCTGGCGGCTATTTTACGACACCATCAAGGGCGGTGATTTCCGCAGCCGCGAGGGAAATGTCTATCGTCTGGCTCAGGTCAGCAATCATATCATCGACCAGGCCGTGGCTCAGGGCGTGCCCTTTGCCCGAGAATACGGCGGTGATCTGGCCAACCGATCCTTTGGAGGAGCCCAGGTCTCACGCACCTTCTATGCCCGCGGCCAGACCGGACAGCAGCTCTTGTTGGGCGCGTTTCAAGCCATGATGCGCCAGGTCGATCGCGGCAAGGTGAAGATGTATCCGCGCCGCGAGATGCTCGATCTGGTGCTCGTCGACGGGGTGGCCCGCGGTATCATCACCCGTAATCTGGTCACCGGTGAGATGGAGCGCCACGCCGCCGATGCCGTGGTCTTGTGTACCGGCGGCTACGGGCGAACCTACTTTTTGTCGACCAATGCATTCAATTCCAACGCCACCGCAGCCTGGCGCTGCCACAAGCGAGGGGCCTATTTCGCCAACCCCTGTTATGTGCAGATCCATCCCACCTGCATTCCCCAGAGCGGTGATTATCAGTCGAAGCTGACCCTGATGAGCGAGAGCTTGAGAAATGACGGCCGCGTCTGGGTTCCGAAGGACGAGGCCGACGTCGACAAGCCGCCGCATCAGATCCCGGAATCGGAGCGCGATTATTATCTGGAGCGAAAATATCCGGCCTTCGGAAACCTGGTGCCCCGCGATGTGGCCTCGCGCAACGCCAAGTATATGTGCGACAAGGGCCTGGGTGTCGGCGCCACGGGGCGAGCGGTATATCTCGATTTTCGCGATGCCATCGAAGAGCAGGGCCGGGACGTCATCGAGGATAAATACGGCAATCTCTTTCATATGTATCACAAGATCACCGACGAAGATCCCTACGAAGTGCCGATGCGCATCTATCCGGCGGTTCACTACACCATGGGCGGTCTGTGGGTGGATTACGAGTTGATGAGCACCATCCCGGGGCTATTCGTCGCCGGGGAGGCAAATTTCTCGGACCACGGAGCCAATCGCCTGGGCGCCAGCGCTTTAATGCAGGGATTGGCCGACGGTTATTTCGTGATCCCCTTTACGGTCGGAAATTTCATCGCCGAGTACGACGTCCAGAAAGTGAGCACCGATCACAAGGCCTTCGATGCCACCGAAGACGATGTTCAAGACCAGATCGAGCGGATGATGAGCATCGGCAAAGAGGGGAGCCGCACGGTCATCGAGATCTACCGCGACCTGGGCAAAATCATGTACGACCAGGTCGGCATGAGCCGCACCAAAGAAGGCCTTGAACAGGCGCGAGAAGAGATCGTCGGATTGCGCGAGGAGTTTTGGAATGACGTCAAAATTCCGGGTCGTGCCGACGGCTACAACAAGATGCTCGAATTGGCGGGACGGCTCGCCGATTTTCTGGAGCTATCGGAATTGATGGCCATCGACGCCTCGGAGCGCGATGAGTCCTGTGGCGGTCATTTCCGCGAGGAGTACCAGACCGACGAGGGCGAGGCGTTGCGCAGAGATGACGAGTTTTGCTACGTCGCCGCCTGGGAATATGACGAAGATGGCGATCCGAAGATGCACAAAGAGGAGTTGGAGTTCGAAAATGTCGAGCTCTCAACGCGCAGTTATAAGTAGGAGTAGTGATGGCGCAGCAAACGATGACCGTACATCTGAAGGTCTGGCGGCAGTCCGGCTCGGATAGCCAGGGGCGCTTTGAGCAATACACCGCCGAGGACCTCAATCCACATATGTCCTTTTTGGAGATGCTCGACGTGGTCAACGAGGACCTGATCCACGCCGGCGAGGACCCCATCGCCTTCGACAGCGACTGTCGAGAGGGAATCTGCGGGACCTGTGGATTCGTCATCAACGGCCAGGCCCATGGCTCCGAACGGGGCACCACGGTCTGTCAGCTCCATATGCGCAGCTTCAACGACGGCGATACAATCGTCATCGAGCCCTGGCGCGCCAGATCCTTCCCGGTCATCAAAGACCTGGTTGTCGACCGCGATGCCTTCGATCGCATCATCTCCGCCGGGGGCTACGTCTCGGTGGGAACCGGCCCCAAACCGGACGCCAATTCCATCAAGATCGGCAAGGACGTCTCCGACAAGGCCTTCGACTCTGCGGCGTGTATCGGTTGCGGAGCCTGCGTCGCCGCCTGCCCGAATGCATCGGCCTCCCTTTTTACGGGGGCCAAGATCACCCAATTGGCGCTGTTGCCACAGGGCAAGCCCGAGCGCACTCGGCGCGTCCAGCGCATGGTCCACCAGATGGAGGACGAGGGCTTCGGCAATTGTTCCAATATCGGCGAATGCGAGGCGGTCTGTCCCAAAGAGATCTCCATCGACAATATCGCCAAGATGAAGCGCGAATATCTGCGGGCGATGTTGAGCGATACCTGATTTCAGCGCGGTCATTTCAAGCTGATAATCATGCGACATTATTTTGGCGGGAAAGTGCTGTCTACCGATTGCTCGGTGGAAGGGTACCGGTATTGGTTTATCTTGTGTAGCCGGCGGAATCAGATCGTTTCTTGCGCGGGAGTATGGATCATGGATCGACGAGAATTGCTGGACGCCGGGTTCGACAAAGGACCGATCGTCGAACTCGCAGAAGAGACCGTGCGAGAATTGCAGATCCGCGGTCTTGCGACAGAAGTCGCGCAGCGCCAGGTCACCACGGTTGCACAAGATCCGGACCGCGAGTTCGAGGAGCCGGAGTTGTTGCAACTTGCCGATGTGGTGCGACGGGCGCGGGATTTTGCGGCCGGAAAGGGCGCTGCCCCGTGGCGTCAATGGGGTAGCAATATCGATCCGGAAGCCATCCGCCAGATGGAGCGGGCCGTGGAGCTCCCGATATCGGTATACGGAGCGCTGATGCCCGATGCCCATCGGGGATATGGATTGCCCATCGGAGGTGTGTTGGCCACCGACGGGGCGGTCATTCCCTATGCCGTGGGCATGGATATCGCCTGTCGAATGAAGCTCAGTGTTTTCGATCGTCCGCCGGAGTCGATCGAGGACGAAGAGAAATTGCTCAGTCAATCCCTGGAATTTCAAACCCGCTTCGGTGTGGGGGCGTCCTTCGAACACCCCCAGGAACACCCCGTATTGGAGGAGGATTGGGAGTTCTCGCCGGTCACCAAAAAGCTAAAGGACAAGGCCCGATATCAGCTCGGCACCAGTGGCTCTGGAAACCACTTCGCGGAGTTTGGAATTCTGCATCTGGAGCGCGATGAGCTCGGTATCGAAGCCGGTGAGTATCTGGCGTTGTTGACCCATAGTGGAAGCCGCGGTCCGGGAGCGGCGGTGGCCAAGCATTACTCGAAATTAGCGCGAAAATTGCATCCCGAACTCTCCAAAGCGCACAACGCATTGGCTTGGCTCGATTTGAATTCAGCAGAGGGCGCAGAGTACTGGCGGGCCATGGAGTTGATGGGGCGTTTTGCCTCGGCGAATCACGAGATGATCCACCGCGGAATCTCCGATCTTATGGCGGCACAGGTCATCGCCGGTGTGGAAAATCACCACAACTACGCTTGGAAGGAAGAG
>SKPJ01000386.1 GCA_007119595.1 Myxococcales bacterium | reverse complement strand
GCCATTTACTACGTCACAGCCGATACCTACGAAGCCGGCGTGGCCAGTCCTCATCTGGAGATCTTTTCCGAAAAAGAGGTGGAAGTGCTGGTGCTCACCGATCGGGTCGACGAATGGGTGGTCTCTCATCTCAGCGAATACGATGATATTCCCCTTCAATCCGTCGATCAGGGAGCACTGGACCTCGATGGGTTTGGCGAAGATGATGCCGAGTCCGATGATGAAGACTCGGACGAGGTCGACGAGCAATGGGAGTCCGTGGTGGAAGCCGTGGGGGAGGCGCTCGGTGAGTCGGTGAGCCAGGTGCGGATGTCGAAGCGGTTGACCGAATCTCCGTCCTGTTTGGTCCGTGAGGAATGGGATATGGGAGAGCGAATGCGCAGGTTGTTGAGCCAGGCCGGTGAAGCGGTTCCAGCCGGCAAGCCGACGCTGGAGCTCAACCCGAACCATCCGCTGGTGGAGCGGCTTCAAACGCTGGAGGGCGACGAACTCGGCGAATGGGCCCAGCTATTCTTCGATCAGGCACGGCTCAGTGCAGGCGCCGCGCTGGACGCACCGGCGGTCTTCGTTCGACGGCTCAATCGCCTGATGGGAGAGCTGACTGCAGAGAGCGAAACGGAGTGACGGAATCCACCGATGTAATCGAATCGGGCGCCCGGCGGGAATTCAGGGTGCCCGATTTGTGATTCTTGAACTGGTAGTCCGAATACCACGGGCGGACGGCCCACTGGTTGGTACGTCAGGATATGCTCCAAAGTGAGAACCATCGATGCGAAAAACAAATGGGATGATAATCGCTGTCGTTGTTGTACTGATGGTCAGTTGTGGGTCGTCGGGCCCGCAGACACCTCAGACCCAGGTCGATGGCCTGGTCGTGGTCGACGGTGATCAGGATTTTGAGCGACAGCTCAGCGATGAAGAGGTCGCCTCCTTTGCCGCCGCCCAGCTCGAAGTGCAGGGCATCCAACAGCGCTATCAGGCCCAGATTGCGGAGGCAGAAGGACAAGAGCGGCAACAGTTGATCGCCGAGGGCGACCGGCGCACCGAGGAGGCCATTACAGAGCACGGGATGTCGACTCAGGATTACAATATCATCGCCGTGCGTCTGCCCGACGACCCGGAGCTGCGCGAGAGGGTGCAGATCGCCATGCAGCAATTGGAAAAGCAGCGTATCGAAGAGACAGAACAACAACTGGAGTTGGAATGAGCGAACAGGTGTCCAAACGTCGGGCGATTGCGCAATGGGTGACGGCAGCACTGGCCGTAGGAGGGCTTTTTGTTGCCTGGTTTCTGGCGGAACTCCACGTGCAGGCCGTCATCGGAGAGGCCGTCGAGGGCGCGCTGTGTGGGGCACACCAGTCGATCGATTGCGAGTCCGCCATTCATTCCGATTTTGCAGAGTTATTCGGTATCCCCATCGCATTGCTCGGCGTGTCCTTTTATGCCGCCGTATTGATGATCGCTCTATTCGATCGTCCCGCCGTGCGCAATTCGTCGGACCCGTTTCGCCCGGGGGCCATCGCGGCCTCCACCTTTGCAGTGGGGGTGGCCTATTCCATCTTCTTGGCCGGTGTCAGCGCTTTTGAGTTGGGTACTTTCTGTCCCTATTGCGCCATGCTTTACGGCATCAATATGGTGGGGCTGATCTCAGCGAGTTTTTGGGCCGGTGAAAAGCCGCATCGTCTGATGATCGAGCAATTTCGAAACCCGACCCAATTTTTCAATGGATGGACCGGTGCCTTCGCCTTTGCATTCGGAGCGGTCTTGTTGGCGGGAACATCGGTGCTCAATACGCAGGTCGAAGAGGGTATTTCTGAACAATACGAGGAAGCCAATGGGGCGGCTGCGAGCGCTGAAGTCGATACCGACGCATACCGAGTCGACGACGCTCCGGCCAAAGGAAGCGAGGATGCGCCGGTGCATATCGTCGAATTCTCCAATTTCCCCTGTCCCTTTTGTGGAGAGCTCGCCGGTTCCCTGGATCGCCTCCATGAAGAGTACGGTGACAAGGTTCGCATCGAGTTTCGCCACTTCCCGATCGCCAGTCAGGAGCACGGGTTTCAGGCTGCCCAGGCCGCCTATTGTGCCCACGAACAGGAGCGCTTTTGGGAGATGCACGACTTGCTCTTCGCTAATGCTCCCCAACACGACGCGGATTCCATCGATCGCTACGCCCGCCAGATTGGTCTCAATGGACAGGCGTTTTCGGAATGTCTCGACAGCGAGCGCGCCCGGCAGCGGGTGGAGCAGGACGTAGAAGCGGGGCGTCAACTGGGCATCGACGGGACGCCGACGTTTTTCGTCAACGGCCAGCGCCATCAGGGTGCGCTGAGCTTCGAGATGCTGGAGCAGTTGGTGGAGCCAGTGTTGGGAAGATAACCGTCAGTCTGAATCGCTGGTCACTTCGCTGGCGATTTCATGGGGGTTGGCCGGTCGGCCGGCGACTACGTAATTACCGCCGAGCCATTTGCCCAGATCTCGCTGCTTGCAGCGCTTGGAGCAAAAGGGAAAGGCGTCGTTTTCACTGCGAGCGGCGACCGGGCCCTCGCAGATCGAACATTTGCTAGTGGATGATTTGCTCATTTTGGGGCTCCCCTAATCGATCGCGGTCGTTATTTACTGCCTCGTACAACAGCGCAGCCGCGTACAACCTTCCGTCACCGGTAGGATTCGCTAAGTAGTGATGACATCGTCAATTCCTGCGGATCTCGGGGCGTCTTATTTTCCAGGCGAAGCACGCCACGGGGGCAGACCTCGGCGCACAATCCGCAGCCGACACAGCTTGCACGCACGAAATCCTCGTTATTTTGAGCGTAGGCCCGGACGTCGATTCCCATTTCGCAATATTTGGTACACAGACCGCAGGAGATGCACATATCGTCTTTGACGGTGATGCGAAAGCGGCCGAATTTTTGAATCAGTCCCAACAGGGCTGCCATGGGACAAAAAAACCTGCACCATACTCGGGTGCCACCGATGGGATAGGCCACGACTCCGATGATGCCGGAGAGCATGGTGACCACCAAAAATCCATAAAAGGACTGCATGGAGGCCGCCGTCTCCTCAAATTGTGGATAATTATCACCGACCGCCCAGGCAGCGATGACCATCGCCGTAACCACCAGCGCAATGACCAGCGTCAGGTGGACCGCCCACTTTTCAAAGCGCCAGGAACGCATGGACTTCGTTCCCAGGTGGCGAAAGGGCTCGCCCGCCGTATTGGCCAGTCCTCCACAGCCGCATACCCATGAACAATACCACCGTTTTCCGTATAGAACGCCCAGAATGGGCACCAATACCAACGAACCCAGGACGCTGTACAAGAGAATGGGCAGCGGCTGATTGACCACGTTGGAGGGATAGAAATTCTCGATCTGCAAGGGCCACAGATAGCTGAAATAAAATTCTGGCTGTTCGAATACGGCCAATATCCAGGGGATAGCAAAGGCGAGGGTGCACTGAACGAAGATCACTACGCTGGTGCGCACCAGTTGATAGCGGTTGTGGCTGTATTTTCGCATCACGTAGACCCCACCGATGACGATGGCCAAGGTGTATAGCAGGCCGTAGAACGTCCATTTATGGGGTAGTCCCAGTCCATCGGAGACGTAGGTCCAGACGTCGGGGATGTAGACTCCGGCGACGGTGCGACCGCCGTAGTACAAGAGAAGATAAAAGAGTGCCAACGCCAGGGTCAGTGCCCAGGCGGTGACTCCTCGATGGGTAATGTCGTGCTTGAACCATCCAGCGGCGCCTTGTTGTCTCACAGCGTCCTCACTTCTTCATCCATGGCGTCTAAATCGATGCGGCCGAATTCGACGTCGAATTGTGCGCGGTGCAGATGCTGGCGGACGAAATCGAGGCGGCGGCGCTCCTCGATCCACCGGGTCAAAATGGTGTGATCCCAGCGAGATCCCAGCATACTGAAACCGAATACCCGTTGTTGTTCGTCAAAGACGATACGCTGAGAGATCGGTTTGCCGGGCATTCGCCGAAATAGCGACTGGGCCCCCTCGGGCACATCCTGGACGTCTCCGACGGTGGTGTACTCGACGTCGAAAAATTTCGAACTGTTGTAGAATATCGGTGGTTCGTAATGAATTTCATCGCCCATCATGGCGCGGGCCGCCAATTGCCCGTGGAGACGGGCGGCATACCAGATCGGTTCATGCAGTGGCGGGTGGCTTTTTTCGAGTTCGATCTCCACACAATCACCGGCGCCCCAGACATTGGCTAAACTGGTCTGGAAGCTTCGATCGACCCGCAATGCACCTCCAATGGCTGGTGGAGTGGTCACGTCCCGCAGCCAGTTAATATTGGGAACGACCCCAATGGCCATGCCCAGCATCTGGCAGTCGATGCGTTCGTCCTGGTTGGTCTCGACAGCGCAGACCCGCCCGTTATCGTCGACGTCGATATGGGTCAATTCTTCTTCATGGCGCAGATCAACGCCGTGGGAACGGATGTGCTCCGAGATCATCTGGCCCTCCGGCTCCGCAAAGGCTGCGGGCCAATAATAGGGTTCGCGGACCAAAAACGTCACATCCAATCCGTGATGAACGAGGCATTCGGCGAGTTCGACGCCGATAAGCCCACCGCCGACTACCACGGCCTGGTCCGTCGACCAGGTCAGGCGCTCGCAATCGTCGAGATCTTGGAGTGACACGAATGTCACGAGCCCGTCGTTGACCTGGTCAAGCCCTCCGAAATCGACCATGCGCGGCGACGCGCCCACGGCCAAAAGACATCGATCGTAATCGAGGGTTCGTCCATCTTTGAGTGTCAGAGTACGGGACGTCCCATTCAGATCGACGACGCGCCCCTGTACCCGATCGATATGCTGGCGGTCGTAGACCTGCCGTTCATAGGGTTCGAGATCACGCCGGCTCAAACGATCCATATAGGCGTACATCAAGGCGGTCCGGGAGAAAAAATAAGGGGACTCGTCACTTATCAGTGTAATGCGCGCCCGGTCGGGGGGGTGGCGTTGCCGAATGGTCAGTGCAGCACGAGTTCCGGCGACGCCATTTCCGACGATGACGTAATGCATAAAAAATCCGAGAACGACGGGTAGTTAGTTCCCATCCGGAAACCCCATGAATTTCGCAATTGCCGGCTGAAATCACGATCTCGATATCGGCTTAACACTTGGAGTAGCCTCCGGCTACGCCTGCGGTTTCGCCGAATATCG
>SKPJ01000423.1 GCA_007119595.1 Myxococcales bacterium | reverse complement strand
TTAGAGTATTGACCGCCCGGGATCTCGTGATTGTAGACATCCGTGGTCGATGCCTTTAATCCCGACTCAAAGGGATAGTAGATCTCGCGCAATTGCTCCCAGTGCTCGGCGAGTTGTTCCAATTTGGAGCGATCCAGGCGTGGTTGCCGCGGATCTCCCTGCAGCGCATTCACCACGGCATTCATCGATGGCTGGCTGGTCAACCCCGACATCGACGAGATGGCGCAGTCGACGACGTCCACACCGGCTTCGGCGGCCATCAACAACATCGCTACACCGTTGCCTGACGTGTCGTGGGTGTGAAGGTGAATCGGCAGATCTACCGCTTCCTTGATGGTCTCCACCAACACCTTCGCCGAATAGGGCTTTAACAGTCCGGCCATGTCTTTGAGCGCCAGAATGTGGGCTCCACGCCGCTCGAGTTCCCGTGCCAAATTCTCGTAATAATCGAGGGTGTATTTATCTTCCTGCGGATCCAAGACGTCGCCGGTGTAGCAAATCGAGGCCTCGACGATCTTGCCGGCCCGAGCCACTTCCTCCATCGCCAATTCCATATTCGGGACGTAATTGAGTGCATCGAAGATGCGAAAGACATCGACTCCCACATCTGCGGCCTCTTCGACAAACGCCCGCACCACGCCGTCCGGATAATTGGTATATCCAACGGCATTTGCCCCGCGGAGCAGCATCTGCAATAGGGCTCCCGGAAGCTTCTCGCGCAATATGGCGAGCCGTTCCCAGGGATCTTCCTGAAGAAAACGCATGCATACATCGAAGGTCGCTCCCCCCCACATCTCGTAGGAAAAAAGATTGGGCAATGACTGTGCCGTAAACGGTGCCACGTCCGCCAGATCTCGACTGCGAATCCGCGTCGCCAGAAGCGACTGATGGGCATCGCGAAATGTGGTGTCCGTGACCAGCAACTCCTGTTGCTCCGTGATCCATTTCGACAGCCCCTCGGCGCCGTTGTTTTCGAACACCTCGTAGGCCGCCGAGGTCGGTGCCCGCTTCGAGATCTCCGGCGTCTTGGGCACGATCAGCGGCTCGGGACGCTCGAAACACTCCGTACTTCCCGGCGGACCATTGACCGTGATATCTCCCAGCGCCAATAAGGCCTTCGTTCCCCGATTGCGCCGCTTTGGAAACAAAAACAGCTCCGGGGTCTCCTCGACGAAACGGGTATAGGTCTCACCGCTCAAAAACTCCGGGTGACTCACCACATTTTGCAAAAACTGCAAATTGGTCTTCACCCCGCGGATGCGAAATTCCGCCAGACTGCGCCCCAGCCTTCGCGCCGCGTCGTACAGATTTCGCCCCCATGCCGAGACCTTGACCAATAAGCTGTCATAATGCGGTTGGACCACCGACCCCGAACCACCGACGCCAGCATCGAGTCGAATGCCATATCCCGCCGCCGATCGATAGGTGATGATCCGCCCCGAATCGGGAGCGAAATCGTTATCCGGATCCTCCGTCGTCACCCGCGCCTGAATCGCCTGTCCGTTGCACTCGATATCGGATTGGCCACCGATGCCGATCGACGCATCGTCGAGGCGGTCTCCATCGGCGATCCGGATCATGGCTTCGATGAGATCCCGGCCGGTCACCATCTCGGTGACCGTATGCTCCACTTGAATCCGTGTATTGACCTCGATGAAGAAAATCTCGGTCTCTTTTTCGCCCTGGCTAACCAAAAACTCCACCGTTCCAGCGCTCTCGTAATCCACGGCATCAGCAAGCTGCAAACTGTATTGGTGCAACTTGTTGCGCACCTCTTGGGACAGATTCGGCGCCGGCGCAAGCTCCACCACCTTCTGTAGCCTCCGCTGCACCGAGCAATCTCGCTCGAATAGATGCACTCGATTGCCCTGTCGATCCCCTAGAATCTGCACCTCGATATGGCGCGGCCGATCGACATAGCGCTCCAAAAATACGGCCTCACTGCCAAAGGCGGCCTTCGACTCGCTCTTCGCTGAGCGAAGCGCCTCCTCGAGAGCCCCCTCGGAATCGACGACCCGCATTCCCCGACCGCCTCCTCCGTGAGCTGATTTCACCAAAATGGGATAGCCGATGTCTTTCGCGATCTCCTTGGCCTCATCGAGATCGTCGATCGGCTCGTCGGTTCCGGGGACCACCGGAACGCCCGCCTTCTTCGCCACCTCGCGAGCCTGCAGCTTGTCGCCCAACTGCCGCATCACCTCCGGCGGCGGGCCAATCCAGACCAGGCCTGCGTCGATACACTTTTGGGCAAAATCGGGATTTTCACTCAAAAACCCGTAGCCCGGATGAATGGCATCCACTCCTTTGTCGAGGGCCAGCTCGATGATCGCATCGCCATCCAAATAGGCCTCTACAGGCTTTCCCTTCTCTCCGATCTGATACGCTCGATCCGCCTTGTATCGGTGGATCGCCAACCGATCTTCCCAGCTATAGATCGCCGTGGTCGACAGTCCCAATTCCGTACATGCACGGAAGATTCGAATCGCGATTTCACCGCGGTTGGCGGCTAAGACATTGCGGATCGGTCGTGTCATGGTCAAAAAACCCCTCGACAATCAGTTAGAGCGTCGCCCGGCGACACCATCATTATTCAGCGATATTGTTCAGCGATATTGTTCAGTGATTTTGTTCAGCGATTGGCCCGGCGAGGATAACGCACCTGACGCGGCGCGTCATCCGTGACCATCCCCTTCCTTTTCATTATTGGTGATCCATGGATCACAGGGCGCAAATCCGCTCCGCTGCCTCTTGCAAAACATCCCAGGGCTGCGCCACACAAAATCGCACCAGATCTTTTCCCGCATCGGAGTCAAAAAACGCCTCTCCCGGCACCGAGGTCACCCCTGTCCGCTCCAACAATTTCATGGCTGCCCCTTTGGAATCCCCGGCGTCCAACGAGCTCACATCGGCCAAAATATAATATGACCCCTGTGGGACGAGCGGTTCCAGACCGCCATCGCGAAGTGCGTCACAGAAGAAGTCTCGATTCCGTCGATACTTCTCGCACAATTCGTCGTAATAGCTGTCCTCGAGAATCTCCAGAGCCAGCGCCAAACCGTGCTGCAGCGGCGTGGGAGCGCAGATATAAAACAGATCATTTACCAACCCGATAGGCTCCGCCAGATGAGCCGGTGCCGCCGCATAACCCAGCCGCCACCCCGTAATCGCAAAGGTCTTTGAGAACCCGGAAATCGTCACCGTCCGTTGCCACATATCGTCGAGCGTAGCCAAACTGATATGTCGATGTCCGTCGAAGACCATATATTCGTAGATCTCATCGGTCACCGCCAACAGGTCATGGCGGCGACAAAACGAGGCGATCTGTTCCATCTCTTGTCGATCAAATACCTTTCCCGACGGGTTGGCCGGCGTATTGACCAGCACCGCCCGGGTCCGGTCGGTTTTCAGCGCTTGCAGCGCTCCCTCCTCCAGATGCCAATCGGGCTTTTTCAGTCTCACCACCTTCGGTACACACCCACTGACTCGAATTGCATTCAGGTGATAGCCGTAAAACGGTTCAAATACGATGATCTCGTCGCCGGGATTAAAGAGTCCCTGAAGCGTGCAGGCAAACGCTCCGGCGGAGCCCACGGTGGTCACCACCTCTCGCTGGGGATCGACATCCATCCCATTATAACGGTGCAATTTCTCGGCAATCGCCTTTCGGAGAGCCTCGATCCCATCAAATCTACTATAGGTACTTCGATCGGCTTTGATCGCTCCGGCAGCAGCCTCCAAGAGTTTCGCCGGTGCCGGCAGCGGACACACGCCCTGGCCGAGGTTGATTCCATTGACCCGTTCGCACTCGCGGGTCATCGCTCGGATTTCTGATTGCTCCAAAAAGGCGACTCGATCACTTCGATGTGTCTTCGGCGCCGGGCTCATCATCTATCCTCGGTGTCCAAAAAGGCTGCCAATAACTCCACGGTCGCCCGCAGATCTCCTCGATGCAGGGTTTCGGTCACGGTGTGGATATAGCGCGTGGGAATGCTCAACGTAATCGCCTTACTCCCGGCGCGAACGCGCTGCAATGCACCGGCGTCCGTTCCTCCCAGAGGCAACACTTCGTATTGATGGGGAATCTCTCGTCCCTCTGCGAGTTCGACGAATGCGTCGACCAGCTCTTTATGACTCACGGTCGACGAATCCATGACCTTGATCGCCGCGCCCTTGCCCAATTCCGTCACCTGCTCCTCCGGTCCCACCCCTGGCGTATCGACGGCCAACGTCACATCGATGGCGATCGCGATATCTGGATCGACCTCAAACCCGGACGTCCGCGCTCCTCGCAAACCCACCTCTTCCTGCACGGTGAAGACTACATGGACGTCGTAGGCCGTCTCCTTCAATGCCTCCAACAGGCGAATACCGACCCAACAAGCAGCTCGATTGTCGAGAGATTTTCCCGAAACCAACGCCCCCATCTCCACGAAATCCTGCACCAGCGTCACCGGGTCTCCCGGACGTACTCGCCTGCGCAATTCCTCTTCATCGAGTCCGGTGTCGACGAAAAAGTCGTGGATTTTGGGTATCTCCTTTCGCTCCTTTTCGCTCAACAAGTGGATCGGCTTTCCACCGGGATTGAGGTTGCCGATAATTTCGTCTCCCTCCCGGGTCTCAATTCGAACCCGACGGGCAAATAAATTGCGCGTATCAAAGCCCCCCAGATTCTGTACTCGAATAAAGCCGTCTTCATCGATACGGCGCACGTAAAATGCGATCTCGTCCATGTGACAGGCGATCATCACCCGTTCGGAATCTCCACTGCCTGTGGTCGGGCGTTTGCGGCAGATCAAGTTGCCCATCACGTCGGTATGGACTTCGTCGGCCAATCCCTCTACCTGGGTCTTGATGAATTCCCGTACGCCTTCCTCTCTCCCCGGAGCCCCGGAGAGTTCCGACAACTTCTTGAGCAAATCCATCACAGACCCTTGATCTACATCACTGTCATATTACGTCTATACTCACACACCCTTGATGTTCATTACCATGTAAAAGGGCGATTGCGTAAGGCGTAAAAACCACCTCTCACACCATCACGACTCACCCGTTCGTCGGGCATGCGACAATTTGTCACTTTTGACTTTACTTTTGTCTCACTATTCTGCACGGTGCGCTGGTAAGCGAATTTTGAATTTTGTCCCATTGCGAATGATACGATTGGGACGCAAGACCGAAGTCGACACCGAGGAGAAGTGCCATGGCCGGAGATCACGACGACCACGATGGACCGATTCACCAGGCTCCCTGGGTAGTGCCCGTCACCGTCGGCATATGTCTCGGTTTCGTCCTCTTGATGATGACCCTTCGATATTTCGTGGCCGCCGACCTCGGCGCGGCGATGTGAACACTGGAATTCAGGCGCGTGTCTCCATCGACTGCGTCTCGCTTACCTCTTCCCATTCCATATCAAAGTCGAGTTCGACGTCTCCCCCGAGTTCTCGGGCCAGACGACGATCGAATTCCGCCATTTCGGCGTCCTCCAGGCTGACTTCCTCTTCATCGGAGGAAAAGATCGTCTGCCCAAAAACAAGCTCCGATGTCGCCCGCTCGCGCGCCTTCTCTCCGGCGCTCAATTGCTCGGCGACGCGGGGAAACCGATAGTAGATTTCTCCGTCTTCATCGACCTCTATTTCCGCTTCAAAGTCCTGCACCAATTTGTCTCCCTGATCTGAACTGTCGAAGATCTGGGCATCCACCGGACGAGCTACTCCCTCTTCGGCCGAGATATACACCGCCTCCACCAACCTGCGACGATTGTTTTCCCGAGCGATGCGTTTTTTGTCCCATCGGCGGCGCAGCGCACGCGTTCCAGGGATCGCGAAAAAGAGTGTGCTAAAGATCAGCGGCACCCAGCCCAATCCAATGGCAATCGGTGAAAGCAGCGTCACCGCACTTCCCAGGACCACGGCTCCCATCGTCAAATTGAAGCCATTCAAAATCGTGATCCACCGATCGGTCTTTTTTGGGTTTTTCCCCGTCAACGAGGGCTGTCGAACCGGGCGATCCCAGATGGGAGCCGGGCCTCCCTTGTTATCCTCCACTCCTGCTTCAGAGGTTACGCGAAGGTCGTCAAAGCGATAGATCAACTGCCCTTCGTCGCCGACGTCGATATCACCTCGAAACCGCATTGCACTGGCCGTCAGTGCCCGCTCTGCTTCCTGCAGGCTCGATCCCGTTCGCGATGCCCAATCGGCGGCGGTGACCCGCCCGTTATTCTCTCGAACAAAGCGGGCAAATGCCCGCTCCGCCGCCAGGGGATCTCGCTCGATCTGTGGCCCAAACACATAGCGAAAGATCCTCTTATAGAGTGGCTCGGACGGTTTTTCCTTTTTCTTTCCGCGAAGCTTTCCCATCAACCCACCGCCTCTGGAACGCCGCCTTCCCATGGGCATCCCCCGGCCGTACATTCCCCGGCCATCCATCCGTCGACGACTCCGACGCGACCGACCAACGCCTCTCGAGGAGTCGAAGACGCTGATCCAAAAAACGACCTCCAAGACCCGTAAGATCAGGTAAAATGGAAGCAGCATCATCTCACCACCGGCATCGGAATCCGACGTCGCTGCTGCCGCTACTCCGGCGATGGCAAACGCCAACAACAGTGCCACAAAGGCCACCGTATATCCGACGAGCATGACCATGATCCAACCCTTGAATGCCATCGTGGCCATCGCCCAGGTCTTCTTTTTGAATCGATGCCACCACAGCCCGGGTTGATCGCCCCTTCGCTTGAATTTCGGATCAAATCGGTACAGCAGATTCCCGTCGTCGTCGACGTCGAGATGGCTCCGATAGTACTGCAGCATTTGCCGCATCACTTGCTCGGTTTCCTCGAGCCCCAGACCCGTGTCAGCCGCTACGTCGCCGGCCGTTGCCACGCCGTCGCGGCGTCGCAGACTCTCGAGGATGCGGTCCTCAGTTTCGAATTCGGTCAGTCGCTTCCCCATGAAGTCGCGTCGCTTCCCGTGTGTTGAGTCAATGAATCGACAGTGTTATCACGTCAACGGTCAGTGTTCCTCGAAACTTCCGTGCCGACCCGCTCCACTGGCAAACCGACTGGCTCCCTCGAGGGCCTCCTCATCGATGGCCCGCTGACCGAGCTCGAATTCCCGCGCCAGGGCCCGACGCTCCGACAACTCCCACTGTTCGTAGGTAGAACGCCTGTCGCTGCGCAGGCAAGTCTGGGGGAATGCGGCGATCTGACGAGCCATCTTCTCCGCCGCCTTGCGCGCGGTTCCCACCTCGACGACCCGATTACAGAGCCCCATCAATAGGGCTTCATCGGCTTTTACGGGTCGTCCGGTCAGAATCATATCCAGGGCCCGTCCCATCCCCACCACACGGGGTAGCCGAACTGTTCCCCCATCGATCAATGGGACGCCCCATCGCCGGCAAAACACACCAAAGACGGCGTCCTTCTCGGCCACCCGGAGCTCGCACCACAGTGCCAACTCCAATCCCCCGGCCACGGCGTGTCCGCTGACGGCGGCGATCACCGGTTTCGACAATTCCATGCGCGTCGGTCCCATCGGCCCGTCTCCGTCGGGCTGCACCCGGTTTCCCTCGCCGCGCGCAAATGCGTGGAGATCGGCGCCGGCACAAAAGGTTCCTCCCGCCCCCCACAATACGGCGACCCGGGCCTGTTCGTCGGCCTCGAAGCGGCGAAATGCGTTCACCAATTGATCGGCGGTCTGTCGATCGACGGCATTTTTTACCTCGCGCCGATCGAGGATGATCGTCCATACTTCGTCGACCTCTTCTGTGGTCACAGACATTCGTCCTCCTCACGGTGGCACACCATCTTCGCCGCCATCTTCATCGCGAACTTCATCGATCCCGCATCGGCGATCCCCTGCCCGGCGATATCATAGGCCGTCCCGTGGTCCACCGAGGTGCGCACTACGGGCAATCCGAGCGTAATATTTGCCGAGGCCCCGAAATGCAATAATTTCAGCGGTATCAAGCCCTGATCGTGGTACATACACACCACGGCATCATAGGGAGTACGGTCCCTGAATTTCGCAAAGAGAGTGTCCGCCGGGAAGGGACCGTCCAGCTCCAGTTCGCGCTCTCTCCACTGAGCTTTCATCCCCTCGATTAGCGGTGTGATAAAATCGATCTCCTGACGCCCCATATGTCCCCCTTCGCCGCCATGGGGATTCAATGCACAGACGGCGATGCGAGCTGCACAGACCCCGAGACGCTTTCGCAATTCACTGGCCGTCACCTCAATCGCAGTCTCGATCTTAGCCGCCGTCAATACATCCGCCACTTCATCGATCCCAATATGGGTGGTCACCAGGGCCACACGAAGCCGTTCTCCGGCGAGCATCATCACCACATCGTCGACCCCAAAATACTCCGCAAGTATCTCCGTATGTCCCACGACCGGCGCTCCCACAGCATCAAATAATTCCTTATTCCAGGGCGCCGTGACGATGGCGTCGATCGCTTTGGATTCGGCGGCTTCCATCGCTTTATCAAGCGCTCGCCGCTGCACAATTGCCCCCCGTGCATCGGGTTGACCCGCCGGTGGGCTCGACCATGTCAATTCCGGCGCTACTTCACGGATCTCGATCTCCGGCTTCTGTGCTCCCAGCACGGACCGTTCGAGAACCTCGCGCTTTACCAGGGACTGCTGTTGCAGCTCCATGACCTCTCGGGCCCCAAAGATCACTACCGCGTCTACGCCCGGCGGTACTTCGCTCAGCGCTTTGAGGATCACCTCCGGCCCGATCCCCGCGGGATCGCCCATCGTGATCCCCAACCGAACCCTTCGATCCCCTTTTGATTTTCGGGTTTGAGAAGCTGTCAAAATAGTCGGACCGAGGCTCGGTGAGATGATTTTTTCGTTCAGCGAATGCCGATGGGAGACTTCTTGGACAGCTTCTGAGTCGATATCCGATCAATACCGAACGTCGATGAACGCACGGGAGCGGAGGGTCGTCACAAAGCTCTCCATCTGACGCTCCATCGCCTGCTCCTGCAATTGGGCCCGGATCTGTTGTTTGCGCTGTGCGACCTCCGGGCTTTGCATCTCCTGGCTGTCGAGCACCTCGATCAGATGAACTCCGAACTCCGTATGCTCCGGTCCCGACAAGACGCCTACTTCCTGGGCAAACGCAACCTCTTCGAAGCTGGCCGCCAACTCACCGCGCCCGAAGGTTCCCACATGTCCGCCGTCATCGGCGCCCGGCCCCTGACTGTGGGCCTCCGCCAATTCCCCAAACGTAGCCTCCCCGGATTGGATCTGTGCCCGCATCTTTTCGATCCGTTCCACCGCCTCCTGCTCTCCGCCGGGAATCTGATCCGGGATCAACAGAATATGACGCACCTCGATTCGCTGCTCCATTTCATCGGGACTTCCATACTGGCGTCGATACGTCGACTCCACTTCCGACTCCGAGACCCCGCCCGTACCGGAGCGCCGTTGAACGATCTGCATCCGCATCAAATTGTCCCGAACGATCTGGCGATACTCCTCGTACTCGATTCCATATTGACCGATGGCCTGACGAAATTGGGGCTCCGTCATATTCTGCTGCTGAGCCGTCATCTCCATCCACTCATCGATCTGCTCTTCGGAGACCCGTATCTCCATCCGCTCGGCCTCCTCTTCGATGAGGATCCGGTCGACCATATCTTCGAGAACATCGGATAGGATCTGCTCGCGGCGTTGCTCATCTTGCAAGACCGCCGGGTTCTGGCCGTATTGTACGAGATAGGGAAGCGCCGCTTCCTCCACCTCATACAGGGTGATGATCTCGTCATTGACCTGGGCGACGATACGGTCGATGACATTGGCCGATACGGGCGATGCCATGATCATGACCACCATGAGCGTCATCGCGATGCTCCCCATCACTCGTGTCGCTTTGATCGCCATCTTATTACTCTTCATGTCGTGCTCCGTTGCCCTGATTCGCTGGTTCTCGATCTTCGCCCAATTCGCTGCTGGCCGGTCTCGGAATTTCGTCGAGCCTCGGCGCAACGAGCTGCGGCGGGGATTCGAATCCCTCGATGCGCTCGTTCCACACTTCCACGTCCGCGCCAGCCGTCAACCCCTCCACGAGTTCTTGACGCGCCTGCTGGCGTCGTTCCTCATAGATTTGTGCCGTGATCTGCTGCTCCACTTCCTCTCTTGTCGCCTGCCGCTGCTCTTCCACCTCGATCACCATCTTCAACACCCAGCGTCCCTGTTCATCCTCAAATGGCCCCTGCAGCGTCTCGGGCTGCCAGGCGAAGATATCCTCGCCGAAACGAAATTCTTGCTCCGCTGTATACCAGCCCGCATCGCCCCCCCGATCACCGGTACTTCGCTCCCGGGAATGATGAAATGAAAACTCGCGAAAATCGCGGGCCACATCTCCCTCAAAACCCTCCATTTTATCACGCCATCGCTCGACCAATTCCTCAGCCCTGTGTCGGTCATCGACCACCAGTCGGGCCAAGCGCCGGCGCTCCGGCTCCTGCCACTTGGAGGCCCATCGTTCGAAATACTGTTCCCTTGCCTCATCGTCGATGGCAGCCATGGAGACCTCGTTGCGCAGATGGTCCTCGATCATCAGCTCCACCATCACTTCACTTATCGCATGTCGGACTCGCGGATGGGCTCCATAGCCGCGCAATTCAGCCTCGTCTGCCATCATCTCGAATTCGACGATACTCCCCAGAAAATCCCTCCGATTCTCCACTGACTGCAATCGCATTCGCGCAAATTCCGCCAGTCCGTCGATGCGACGATTGAACTCCTCGCGGGTGATAGGCTCTCCGTTGATTCGGGCGACGACCGCCTCGCCATCCTCCAATTCCGCCCCGTCGCCGGCCTCCACGCGAAGTTCCGTAGCCTCACCATCCGACGGCTTTTCGGGCGCACAGCCAATGGCGACGACGGCGGCCCATCCGATCCACCACAGCGACCCGACGTATCTCCCTGAGAACATGTCCATGCCTCCAAGCTCTACAACGACAACAATTGGTCCAATACCTGACGGGCCGTCTTCAAGGGGCGCGACGACTCATCGACCTTGAGCCGATAGATCAATTTCATCTCCGAGGTCAGCCGCCACTTGCCCGCGCTCTCGTTGACCATCTCGACGACACGCCCCGGATCCAGCGGTGTGCTCCGATCGAGATCCAGACTCATCGCCGACATACCGGCATCGAAGCGATGGATCCGCAGTCGCCTCAGATCCACTTTAATGGCGATGAGACGTCGAAGATTCCTCACCGCCGACGGGGGATCGCCGAAGCGATCGACCATTTCCTCAAATATCGCCGATTCCTCGTCGTGGGACCGAGCCAGTGAAAAGCGCTTATAAAACATCAACCGCAGGCTGGTCGCCGGAATATAGGTATCCGGTATATAGGCCTCCACCGCAATATTGACCTCCGGCTCGATCTCCTCGTCGAAATCCTCTCCGCGCAGGTCATTGACCGCCTCTTCCAATAGATCGGTATATAGATCGAGTCCCACCGCCGCCACATGTCCCGACTGATCCTCGGTGAGCAGATTACCGGCGCCTCGTATCTCCAGATCGTAGCTCGCCACGTGAAAACCGCTTCCCAGATCGGTGTGGGTCTGCATCACCTCCAGCCGCTTTTGGGCGTCCGACTTCAATTGTCTGCGCGCCGGCACCAGCAAATAGGAATAGGCTCGCGTATTTCCGCGTCCCACCCGTCCGCGTAGCTGATACAACTGCGATAGACCAAACATATCGGCTCGATTGACGATGATCGTATTGGCATTGGGGATATCCAATCCGCTCTCCACGATGCTGGTACATAACAGCACGTTGATATCGCCGTGAATATACTCGTACATCACTTTTTCGAGCGCCGACTCCTGCATCTGACCATGGCCGATGCCAATTCGAGCCTCCGGCACCACACCGCGCAGATGCTCGGCGATTTCCTCGATGGTGGAAACCCGATTGTGGACGAAAAACACCCGTCCCCCGCGCGACAACTCGCGCATTACGGCTTCCCGGATGATGCCGTCGCTGAATTTGGCCACGTGGGTGCGCACGGCGAGACGGTTGTGCGGAGGCGTGGAGATGATCGACAAATCGCGAATGCCGAGCAAGCTCATCTGTAAGGTGCGCGGAATCGGAGTTGCCGTCAGAGTCAATACGTCGATATCGGATTTCATGCGCTTGATGCGCTCTTTGTGTTTGACTCCGAATCGTTGCTCCTCGTCGACCACCAACAATCCCAATCTCTTGAACTCCACATCGGCTGACAGCAGACGATGGGTCCCGATTAAGACATCGACCTTTCCCGCCTTAGCATCCTCCAAAATCTGACGCGATTCCTTGCCCGTTCGAAAGCGACTCAATGCCTCAACCCGCACGCCGAACTCCTCCATGCGCTCTCGAAACGAGATCAGGTGCTGTTCACACAACAAGGTGGTGGGCACCAACATCGCAACCTGCCGACCGTCGATCACGGCCTTCATCGCCCCCCGCATCGCCACCTCTGTTTTGCCGAAGCCCACGTCGCCGCAGATCAGCCGATCCATGGGGCGAACCCGCGTCATATCGTCGAGGACCTCCTCGATGGCTCGCTCCTGATCGGGGGTCTCCTCAAAGGGAAAGGCCTCCTCAAAACGCCTGAAAAACTCGTCTGGCGGCGAATAGGCAATCCCCTTTGCCATCTCCCGTTTGGCGTATAGCGACAAAAGGTCGCCGGCGATCTCCCGAATATTCTGTTTGACCCGTTCCTTGGTCCGATCCCAACGGGTTCCCCCCATCTTGTCGAGGGCAACTCCATCGCTGGAGCCCACGTATTTTTGCACTCGTCCCAGTCGGTGCACCGGAAGATACAATTTGTCGCCGTCGGCGTATTCGAGATACAAAAAATCATTGCCCACCCCCTCGACATGCAGATGCTCGATTCCCTGATAGCGGGCGACACCGAAGTCGACATGCACGACGAGATCGCCGGCCGAGAGATCTTTGAAGTGGGTGATCTCGGCATGTTCGGTCAGTGATTTGTTGCTCCGCGTTCGTACGCGCTGGCCAAACAACTCCACCCCGGACACCAGCGCTACTCCCCTCAACGCACTGCGAAAACCGGAGGATAGGGTCCCGCGATAGACCTCGATCTCATCGGCCGGTGGCGGCGCCGGTTCGCCCAGATCCAGTGGGCCGACATATTCCCCGGCGTCGCGACCAAATCCGGCCAACAACTCCACCAGTCGCTCCACCTGTGCCTGCGTTCGACAGACAAAGGCGATGCGTCCGTATTGTTCCTTCCAATCCTCCAGCCGCTCCGCGAGGGCCTTCACTGTATGTTCGGCGCCGTGATAGTGGCGCCGAATCTGGACCACGTCCGTATTTTCTCGAACCTCGAACGCCACCGACTCCAGCGCCTTCGGCCACTGCGCCGTAGAGTCCTCCTCGAGCACCTCGATTCGTCGCCACTCCACCTGGCGTCGATCGACCAATTGGCGCTTCGTCTTTTCCGGGGAGCGAAAATAGGCGCTCATCTCGAAGGCGTACTCCCCTTGCGACAGGGCTTCCTCCCGCTCTCGCTTTCGGCGCTCCCAGACCTCGTCGGTGCGCTGCAGGACCGCCTCCGGTTCGGCGACCACCACCAGCGCATTCGACGGCAGATAATCGAAGATATCCTCCATCTCCTCGTGCAACGCCGGCAACAGAGCCTCGATCCCGACGAGATGAAGTCCCGCTTGCAGATCGGCGATGGTCTCCCGAAGCGCGCCAAAGGGCCGCTCCAACTCGGCACTCAATCGGCGTAGGCCGCCAATCGCTCGGGTCACCGACTCCTCATCGAGGATCGCCTCCCGAACTGGATATACCGCGCACTCACTGCGAGAGCTTAGACTTCGCTGTGTCTCGGGATGAAAAAGCCGAACCTCGGCAATCTCGTCTCCCCATCGCTCCAGGCGAAACGGATACTCCTCATGGGGGGAAAAAATATCGACCACATCGCCCCGCACGGCATAGGTGCCCCGATCCTCGACCACAGAAACTTCGGTATATCCGCAGTCCGTCAAGACTTTTCGGAGCTCGTCGTTTTCGAGCATCTGACCCACACCGAAGCGACGCCGATGAGCCTCAAAGCTCTGTCGGGGAACCGTCTTGCGCATCGCCGCAGTCCCCGACGTGACCACAAAACGCGGGGGCTTTCGATCCGTCAATGCGTGCAGCGTCGCCAAACGCCGCATCGCGATCTTCCGATCGGCGGTGGCCCGATAGAAGGGACCGACGTCAAAGCTCGGATACCAAAGCGCACGGTCAGTCCACGGAGTACTCCTTGAGGAGTCCTCTTCTTGGCCCACGAAATTATTCAGATCACCGGCGAGCCGTTCGGCCTGTTCCGCTCGTTCCGTAATCACCACCACCGGCCGCTCAAGCTGCTCGCTCACCGTCGCCAAAACGGCTGCTCGAAGACCGCCTCCCACCGCCTGTACCCCGATCGGTTCCCCTCCTGATTGGAGGGTGTCAACCAGGCGATCGATGGGAAATTTTCCATCTCTTCGGGCGCTCTGCGTCAACTCCAACGTCCCCTGCTGAATTGAATCCTTGCTGGCGGACACCATCTGCTCGCCAAATTTCGAATCCATCTACCTAACCTCTTGTCTTGCGTCACGAAATCCACACCACCATGCCTTACCTGGAGGGCATCCGGATGCCCCCTTACCAATGACACCTGGCATATCGCCCCCCGGGCGGTCCTGACCGAATGGATAGAAAAATAATTTCCAACCTGTTGTGCATTGCGATGCAACCGCCGATGAGACACTCGGGATGCCCTGTCCCCCTCGCACCATTCCCCATATTCCAAAACCGGATCCGGCGATCGGGTCGCTGTGTAGCTATCCCCCCGTCCCGTGTCAAACGAATTCACTCCCTGAGAACTTCCCGAATTCACTATACTGGCACACCTCTTGCTTAGTGTGATGCGAGTGCAACCGGACAATGGGAAGACTATATTGGGGAGATAAGACGGTGTATTCGGCGATCCTTATATGTCTATTACTTGACCATTCGATCGGTGGTCGGTAAACTTTGGTTACCATTTGGCAGTTGACCTTGCTTCGGCAAGGCTTTACGAGGATTTTGCGGTTTCGCAATTCAGCACTTCCTCCGATGCCTGCCCCCTGGATGATGAGGATGAAATGAAAGTCTCGAATGTATTGACATCACTGGGATCGCGGCTGAAATCCTTCGACCGTGATCAACGTGGTGTCGCCATGACCGAATACATTATGATTTTCTGTCTGATCTCCTTTGGGGCCTTGGTCGCACTACTGTCCACGGCAGCATACGTAAAAGCGTACCGTGACTTCATGGTGTGGTGGCTTGCGCATCCGGCGGTATAAACCGTCGGGGTTTCGAATGGGTGATCGTTTTGCACTCTCGAAGCTTTCCTTTTTGATCTGGAATCCTGATTTTCAGGTTCCGACCCGTGAGTCGCTCAACATATATATACATCGACCCCCTCGTTGGGGAACTCGACATAAACGAACATACATACGACAAAAAATACGGTCGAATATCGCTTCGACCCAATCCAACTGGAGATAATGATCATGAACACTCTCAAAGCTTTGCTCGTCGCCCTTCACAATGATGAAGAAGGTGCTACCGCGACGGAATATATCGTCCTTCTCGTCCTCGTTGCATGCTTCGTCATCGGCGTTATTGCCCTTTTTGGTGATGCCATCAACGATCTGTTCAACGAAGCCACCCAGGAAGTCAATAAGGTCTCGGTTAGCGGGTATGAATGATGGTGGTACGTGATGGTTAGCGAGAAGCTGCCGATTGATGTCGGCTTGGTCCATCGGACCATGGCACTTTTGATGCACCGTCATCACCGTTGGCTGAGCTAATATGCAGGCCATGAGCGCCCGGGGTTCCCGGGCGCTTTTTTTCGTTTCCGTTGTGCTATAGCGTTTCTCATCGCATAGCGGTTTGTACCGCGTCCTCCGCCTACTTCGCACCGTCCTACATGGAAAAGATCGCCGAAGCTCCCATCTGGGCTCAGTATTTGCTGCTCGCTCCCCTGGCCCTGGCATTACTCACCGCGGCCATCACGGACTGGCGAAAGCGTAAGATCTATAACTGGCTTACCTATCCCGCCGTCTTGGTGGGCCTTGCCCTTCACACCATCACCTTCGGACTTCACGGCTTTGCGGCCGGCGTCGTCACCGCCGTCATCGTCATCATCATCGGTCTCATCATCCTTCCGTTTGGATGGTTTGGCGGAGGCGATATAAAACTTCTGGCCGCCATCGGCGCAACCCTGGGCCCGGCGGCTTTATTCGAGATCTTTTTTTATAGCGTATTTGTGGGCTTTGTGATGGGGATCTGCATCTCCCTGGTCAATGGCTATCTGTGGGACCTACTCAAACGAATTGGTCGCTACCTGCGATCGCTTTTTCTCACCGTGGCCACACGGACCAACCTCACCCAGGAGTTGGAGACCGACGACCGGGCCTATCTTCCCTTTGCAATCCCCATCTTTATCGGCGCCCTATTGGCCTTCAGCGACATCTATTTTCAGTGGCCACTATTCATGGACTGGCTGCGCACTTCTCTAAGCGTTGGAGCCGGGGTGTAGATGACGGGTTGTAGATAGCGGACCAAGACGTCGCACCGTTCTGGACGAATCCGCCAGATGGTTCTATACTTTTCGAAGATAGATGTGAGTTCGCGACGTGAGTCGTGCGTTGACGATTTCCACAACAATGACCATTGCTCATGCAGATGCTCAAAGCACTCCTCATCGCGTTGCACGAAGACGAGACCGGCGTCACGGCGACGGAATACGTCTCCGTTCTCGTCCTCATCGCCTGCGTCGGCATCGTGACGGTCAATACATTTGGAGAAGCTGTCTCCGAATTGTACAGCGAGGTTCATGAGGGCATGAGCAATGGAGAAGTTCGAGGCGGGCTGGCCTCCGAGGACTGATCGCAACGTTCGAGGCCTGCGTCTCAAACCACGGATCACTTCTTCGTGTTTATGATGTCCGGATTTTCCGGGCATTTTTTT
>SKPJ01000036.1 GCA_007119595.1 Myxococcales bacterium | reverse complement strand
GTGGGATTTCCAGAGGCCTCGGGCGGCCAGGATGACGTCGTCGAATTCGTCGGCTTCGGCGAGCTCCATCTCGATATCGCGCTCGATATAGGGCTCTTCGTTTTGCAACTCCTCGATTTTCTCGATGCGTTTTTTGGAGCGTGTATTCTGGGATTTGACGCCACCGCTGAGCCAGTCCAACTCTTTGTTCAGCAATTTCTGGCGGCGCCGCTCCGTCTTTCGGCGCACCTCCGTGCGGTGGAGTTTGCGCTCCATAAAGGTGTTGTAATTGCCGGGATAGTCGAAAAAACCGTCGCCGTCGATCTCGAGGATGCGATCGGCGATGCGCTCCAGAAAATATCGATCGTGGGTGACGAACATCAACGTGCTGGTGTGATCGATCAACCAGTGCTCCAGCCACTCCACGGCGGTGGTGTCGAGGTGATTGGTCGGTTCGTCGAGGAGCAACAAATCCGGTGATTCCAAAAGCACCCGTGCCAGATCCACCCGTCGGCGCTGGCCGCCGGAGAGGCGCCGGATGGGCTCGTCGATCCATTCCGTGACGCCCAGGCGATCGAGCATCTCCTCGACGCGGTGTTCCCAGGACCAGCCCCCGGTTTTTTGGATGCGCTCCTGGAGCATGGACTGGCGCTCGAGCAATTCCTCGACGGAGGCCGGGTCGTCATCGGGAGTGGCCAGCCGCTCGCTGATCGCGGCGTGTTCTTCGATGGCGTCGCGGACCGGTTTCATGGCTCGGGCGACGATCTTGCGGGGGGTGTCATCGGAGGCGAATTCCTCGGTCTGCGCCAGATGGCCGAGGGTGGTCTCGGAGCGCAAAATGATCTCGCCCTCGTCGGGGTGCTGGCGGCCGGCGAGGATGCGAAATAGCGTCGATTTTCCGCAGCCATTGGGACCGACGACGGCGATCTTTTCGCCGCTGGCGACGCCGAAGCCCACGTCGTCATATAGCAGTTCCACCCCATATGACATGGTCAGATGTTGGACGTTGAGTAGGTTTTGCATCTATCGAGGGGCAAGGAGAAAAGTGTCGCTCATCGATCGGAGTCCACGCGGGATTGCTTGGCCTCCAGATCTCGAAATTTCTGCTCCAGAGGATCTTCGTCGTCGAAGATGACGTCCGAGGTATCGTGCTCCAGTAGCATGGGCTCCTGGGTTTCCACTTCCGTATTCGTGGAATCAGGGGCCAAAAAGATCTTGTACGCCAGATAGGCGAGTCCGGCGATGACGATAAAGGGCATCAACGCCCAGATGAGATTAAATACGAAACGGAGTACGACAATGGCGCCGATCACGAAGATGGCCACCTTTACGATGGTCCACCACAGTTCGTCGTCGCCGCCGTCACCTCCACCTTCACCGGTGTTGGACATGATGACTCCTTGGGGCAGAAAAAAACAATGGTAGTCGGGTAACGAAGAGTGCGCAGCGCTTATTCAAAGCGCTCGATTCCGAAATCCTCACAGGTTGTCGATATGACAGGGCTCACCACCACAAATGTCAATGATCTGGCCATCGCGAAAGAAGGAATCGATCTGGAGCTCCAGGTCGTCGACTTCCACGATGCGTCCATGGGGATCGCCGAGGCCGTCCGATGGCGGGAGATTGCCCGGGGGTGGCCAGGGGTTTCCGAAATCGAATAAGATCGTTCCCGATCCCTGGTGGGGATAGCTTACGACTTCAGCGCCGAAGGGCTGGCGATCGACATCGTAATTTTCGAGCAAGGGAATCCCGATATCGGAGCGCGCCGTATTTTCGTTGGTGATCGTCGCCACCTGATAGTCCCCCTTGGCGATGACCAACAACACATCTCGAGGGTCACCGTCAAACGGGTCATGACGGATATGGCGGGCGAAGCTGACCGCCTCCACGGTGGACCACATCAAGCTCATGGCGGCGACGTTGATATTGCGATCGACCACCGAGGGATACCACAGGCTCATCGCTTCGTTGACGTAGCCGAAGCTCTGAGAGCGCTGCAAGAGAGTCGAGAAATTATTGCCCGGCACGCCGAGGTAGCCGCGCTGCACGTTGGGCGTAAGCGCCATGAAAGTGTGGCCGAAGATGCCTCCCTGAGAGGCGCCGAAATAGTAGACATCGTCGGAGTCGACGGAGATATTTCGGCTGGTGATTGGATCGATGGTGGTAAATTCATCGCCGGCGGTGCGGGCGGCCAATAGGTATTGCAACAATCCCTGATGGAGGAGATCGGTGACCACCGTAAAATGAGTGAGATCGGAGGCTCCGTGGGCTGCAAATTCCACCTCGTCGGTGGACATGCCCAAAAGATCGGCGCCCATCATGATATAGCCGAAGTCCTCGGCGACCTCCCCCAATTTTTCCTCGTCGATCATATCGCGGGTTCCGAATAATCCGTGACCGAATAGGATGACACCCATGTCGTCGCCGTCGATCGCCTGGTGGGGAATACGCACTCGGATATTGGTCAGTCGGGTACCATTGCGCGAAATCACGCCGTCGTCATTGCGATGAAGGGCCATCGCGCCGGGTACAGCGTCGTAGGACTCCAAATATTGGGGCACCTCGATGGTGGCGTCGAAATCGAGGGCAATATGGGCATCGAAGGGCAGTTCCGGATCGTCGGGATCCGGTGAAAACTCTGTCATCTCTTCAATGGTCCACTCGATGCCGTGTTCGTCGGCCCAGTCCATCGCATCATCACGGATGTGTCGCATCGGGCCGTGGAGTGCGTCGGAGCTGGCGGTGACGAAGTCCCAGGCCAGCGTCAGAGATTGTCGATCCACATCGGCATCTTCGAGCAACTCGAAGACCTCGTCGAAACGCTCTTGGCGATGTTGAAGGATGGCATCGTCGTCGGTGTCGCCATCGCGCAGCGCTCGAAAGGACTCCGACGGTTCGATGGGATCTCCATCGAGGTCGATCAAATTGCGAAAGGCAACGACGTAGCGCGTATCATTCTCCAAAATGAGTGCCGGGCGAACAAATAGTGTCTTCTTTGCTGTGTCCTCCTCAGATCCGTCGAGTTCGGCAAAATAGGGAATGCGCTCCAACTCGTCGCCCTGGACCGCGAAGAGCAACACCTGGGCGTCGTCGTCGAGGGAGTCCTCGATCTGGTATTCGTGGGGAATGTCGCTGGCGTCCAGATCGGGAAATCGAGCCATGATCGGTACCCCCAGATCGAAACCGTCGAGGTGCTCGAATACGTGGGGGGAGATATGGTTATTTTGACTGTTTGCCGGCAGTGATTCCTCGTCAAATCGGATTTGATAACCGGTGCTCTGCGTTTCGTCGGGCGCCAGATATAGATTCGACGGCCAGGGAAATGCACAGACCTCGGGATCGAGAGAATCACAGGTCTCGAGGGGGTATTCCAGGGGCTCCTCCTCGACGTCGGTGTCGTCTTCGGCGTCTGTACCTGTGTCGGGATGGGGGCCGATGTCGACGTCACTTTGATCGCCGGTGTCTTCGGTGTCGGCTTCGGTGTCCTGAAAACCGACGTCCGTCACGGCGTCGGGCTCTCCTGTATCAGCGGTGGTTTCGGTGTCGGTTTCGGTGTCCTGAAAACCGACGTCCGGATCGTCGATCGGATCTTCGCTGGAACAGGCGCTGAGAACTCCAATGGTGAGGACTGCGATCAATATGGGTGCTAGACGCATTCGAAAATCCTAAAGAAAAGCCAGCAATAATGATGAAAAACAAGAGGCGCTCAGCTCTCAATGATGTAGGCGATTCGAAAGAGCTGTCGCCAATTTCTGGTAGTCGGCGGGTCTGTTGTACAGGTGCGCGCTGATACGGAGCAGTCGCCGCGGCGGATCGAGAATAATGAAAATCGGAACTTCGATACCCTCCTGGTTGAACAATTCGACCTGAAGGGGGTCGGACTCAAAAGGGGTATTGGGCGCCGGTCCATCGCCCTGCGGAAGGTCAATGCAGGCTGTAAAACCCACCATGGAATCCGGATACAGCGGTTTGGCACCGACGGCATCGTTGAGCAATCGGCGCGATTCCAGAGCGAGCTGGCGATTTCGGCGGCGAATTCCCTCCCAGCCCTCGGGAACCAGGGTGCGCAAAAATCGGATCGCCTCCGGGACGCACAGCCAGGCCGTCGGATCGCGGGTGCCCGTCCAATCGAATTCGAGGTGAAATCGCGAGCGCTCTTGTGTCTCAAGGGTCGCCCCGTGGCTTATCGCCAGGGGGCGAACGGTGTCCAGTCGGTCGGAACGCACGTGCAAAAAGGCAGATCCCCTGGGGGCACACAGCCATTTGTGGCAATTGCCGGCATAATAAGCTGCGCCTACTTCATCGATGTTGAGATCCACCATGCCCGGGGCGTGGGCTCCGTCGACCAGGGTGTCGACGCCGCGCTCGCGTAGGGCGGCGACGATGTCGGTGATGGGAAGCACCATACCCGAAAAGGCCGTGATGTGATCGATCAGGGCCAGTCGGGTGCGGTCGGTGACGCGGTCGACGATGGCGTCGAGGATCTGCGCCGGGTCCTCCACGGGATAGGGAAGTTCGGCGGTGACCACCTCGGCGCCGGCACGATCGGCGACGAAGTGACTGGCGTTGACGCATGCTCCGTAGCTGTGATCGGTGATCAGAATTTCGTCTCCACCTTCCAGCGAAAGAGAGCGCAATACGCTGTTGACGGCTTCCGTCGTATTGGTCACGAACGCCAGATTCTGTGGCGCTGTGCCTACAAAACCGGCCAACTCGGCGCGGGCCCGGTCCAACAGGGTCGGCAACTCCCGGGTAAAAAACCGAACCGGTTCCGACTCCATCTGTCGGCGCAGATCGTCCTGTTGATGTTGGACCCGTTGGGGACAGGCCCCGAAGGAACCGTGATTGAGAAAGGTGATCGAAGAGTCGAGGCTAAAATGTGGCGAGAGATCGAGGCGAACGGGCGCTGGTTTTTCGGGGCCCGTCTGCGCTTCACTTTCAGCGGCCTGGCCTTCTTGTGCGTCGTCTTCGAGCGTCTTCGATTCGTCGGTCATTGTGTGGTCCGCAGTGAGGTGCTGGATCTGGCCGTAGGCGTCGCTCAACCCTTGATTTGCTCGCTGAGCCAATCGGCGACGTCGCCGCGATCGATGGTTTTTTGGTCGCCGGACTTCAACTCTTTTATGGCCACTGTATTGGCCTCCACTTCGTCGGGAGCCAACAGGGCGACGTAGGGGATATTGCGGCGGTCGGCGTATTTGAATTGCTTTCCGTATCGATCGGAGTCGGGATATAGATCG
>SKPJ01000172.1 GCA_007119595.1 Myxococcales bacterium | reverse complement strand
GAAGGCGACGAAGAAGAAGGCGACGAAGAAGAAGGCGACGAAGAAGAAGGCGACGAAGAAGAAGGCGACGAAGAAGAAGGCGACGAAGAAGAAGGCGACGAAGAAGAAGGCGACGAAGAAGAAGAGGAAGGCTTGGAAGCCTATCTCGTCGTGGAGGGCTTCGAATTGATGTCCGAAGACGTCGCCACCGTGTATGTGGCTGGAAGTACCACGCAAATGCCGGACCTCTTTGTGGCGGAATATGCGTCGCCGCCGCTGGGTCGTAACTTGAGCGGTTACTGTCTGGACTTGAATCAACAGAACCAATTGCCGCCGGAGATCGGGGCCGGCCTTTGTCTGGAAACGTGTACCCACAGCGATCAATGGGGCCGCGGGCTTTGTTCAGCGCCCGGCGATACCTGCCAGGTCGTCGGTGGTGGGCTCGGGTGGTGTTTCCCGGGAGGCGACGGTGAGCACGGTGATACCTGTCAAAATGACGGACACTGCGTCGACGGTATGTACTGCGATATGACGGGAGACGGAACGGGTCATTGCCGCTCACTCTGTCAGCCGAATCAGCAGACCAATGAACATCTCGGTTGTGAAAGCGACGAACTCTGCCTCCCGCTGAACGACTACAATAATCTCGGCGAGTGTCGTGTCTCCTGTAGTCCGGGTAC
This sequence comes from Myxococcales bacterium, assembly GCA_007119595.1. Taxonomy (GTDB): domain Bacteria; phylum Myxococcota_A; class Bradymonadia; order Bradymonadales; family Bradymonadaceae; genus SLJM01. The sequence goes on along the minus strand of SKPJ01000172.1, from coordinate 4,559 downwards.
CGACGGCGTGGATACGAGTTGTCCGGAAAATCAGCAGGGTTGTATTGGAGTTGGAGATCAGACCTACTGTACGGCATCGGGTGATATAGAGGCCGGCGAGGATTGTGGCAGCCCGACGCTACAAAACTGTGCTCCGGGACTGGTCTGTGCAAAAAGTGGCACTGACTTTATCGGTGTCCTTGTCGAGCCATTTTCCGAGCTGGAAGGCCAAGAGGTCGCCACCTGTCGACATACCTGTGAGCCATTCGTGGGCGAGCTCGGTGAGAGTGGATGCCCCGACGGCTACGCTTGTTCACCGATCACCCCGGACGGGGCGAGCCGAACGCAGGGACATTGCGTGCCGGCGATGGATACTGCTGTGCAGTCGCTGGCGGCTTGTCCGATCGATGAGGTCGGAAGCATGTGTGACGAGAATTCCTTCTGCGTCCAAGACCAGGTGGGCGAGGAGGATGAAGAAGAGTTGCAGTGCGGTGCCGATAGTGAGCCATTTTGTCTGCAATTTTGCGATCACCCCTCCGGGTTGGGATGTACGCTCGGTACGACCTGTCAGGAGGGCTTTCAGGGAGGTCCGTTGTTCGGATTTCTCGGATTGTGCAGGTGATCCAGAAGAGGAGATCGACTTCTGCTAAGTGTGGATGATAAAAAAGCCCGCCGGTGTTTGCCGGCGGGCTTTTTTCGTATTTGAGTCAGCGTGGCGTATAGTGGATGGCAGCAACCGGTAGGCGAGAACGCCGCGGTGAAACCAACGGAGGACGACACGGATGACGGTCGATGTACAGTTGCTATCGAGGTGGCGGATCGCCGCAGTGGGGTTGGCATTGGCTGCGGTGGTGGGATTGACGGGGTGCGGTGAAGAAGACGAAGACCCGTGCTCAGCCGTGATCTGTGCAGAAGGACAACAATGCGTAGATGGAGATTGCGAGTCCATTCCAACGGCGGATTGTGAGCCCGAGTGTGCGGCCGGTGAAGAGTGCATCGATGAGCGCTGTGTCGCCGAAGATGGAGGCTGTGATCATCACGGCCAGTCATGCTCGTTGAGCGAGCATTTGGAGTGGGATGACGACTATCTATGCCTGGACTGGGAAACTGGAACGGGACAAGAGGCTGTCTGTTCACAGGACTGTCGCACCGGGCCGTGCCCGGAGGGGAGCGAGTGTTTTGTCGTTGTACCGGGATTTGTGGCTCCCTGTAGTGGCGCCGACGATTGCGGAGACAACGAGATCTGTCACGACGGGCAATGTGTGGTCGCCACCTGTCGGCCCTCACAATGTGATTTGGCCGATGGCCCCGATGCCGATTGTCCCGACGGAGAGCGTTGTGCGAGAGCCGGGGAGAGCGGAGATTATTGTGTTCCCGAGGGCGGTCGTGCAGTGGGAGACGATTGTCTCGACGCCATCACAGCATGGGAACAGAATCGGAGCGGGGAAGCTTGTGTAGCCGAAGCAGCGTGTGTTGCTGGAAATTGTAAACGCCTGTGTGTGGACGGGGTTTGTCCCGACGAGAACGGGGATTGCAGTGTGCGTTCAGTCGGTGATTTCAATGCCGAAGTCGAGGTTTGCAGTGCAAGCTGTACGCCCGGTGAGAGTGACGAGCAATGTGATGCCGACGAGACTTGCCTGCCCACCAGTGGTGGAGACGGAAGTTGCCATCCAGCGGGTACTGTGGCCCCATTTGAACCGTGTCATCTGGAAGGAGAGGACTGTCAGCCGGGGTTGATCTGCGCCGAACGGGAAGGAGATGAGATGTTGGGGCGATGTCTTCCGGTCTGCGATTTGAGTGTCGCAGAGCCCGATGAAGATGGCGTGCTGGGAAGCGATGCGCAGGCGGCTCGCGACGATACCTGTCCACAGGTCGAGCAAGAAAAAGGACTGTGGATGGCATGGCATCTGGCTACAGCGGTGGAGCCGGTGGATCTTTATATTGACGGTGACGTCGAACCCGTCGACGAGATCGACGCCGGAGCATTCGCCTCACTGAGCTCGCAGGAAATCTACCAGATCCGTGAACAAGGCCGCGTGCAATGGGCGGTGCGCGAGCGTGGAGCACCTTCGACAGATGCTCCCCTCGCCGAGGGGAATTTCGAATTGGAATCGGGTCAGATGAAAATATTGACATTGGTACCGGAACCGGGACGAGATAGGGCGCTGGAGGCGGAGGTGATTCCCTTTGATGATGTGGAGTCGACACAGTGGGTACACGGAATTCCCGATCTGGAAGCGGTGGATCTGTGGGCGGCCGACGAGTCTGGTGACGCCGAAATGTGGATCGACGGGTGGTCCTTCGGGGAGGCGGCGGCGCGGGGAGGCGATGCGGGGACCTTTGAGCTGTGGGCCGTCGAGCAGGGGACCGGTGAAGACGGTGAACGTCTGTTGGAATTCGAGGACATGGAACTCGATGGCGAAGAGCGTTTTGTGGCCTTGCATGGAACTATCAACGACGGCGATATCCACGCCATCGGGCCTCCATTGATCCGGTTCGATACGGTGCCGGATCTGGAGTCGGAATCGTCGTTGCCCATGACCTGCCGAGCGGTCAACGATGGTCATATCGGTGGGTGTATGGAGCGTTGTGACGGTGGCGATGGGCTGACACTGGGACAGTGCAGTGGAGAACAGATGGGTTGTGGGCCACGATGGCATCTTGAGCGCCGCCAGTGGACCAGTGTGTGTCAACCCGTCGGCGACATCGAAGAGGACGAGCCGTGCAATCCCATCGCTTCTCGTCCCTGCGCAGAGGGGCTTTTCTGCGAGGAATACGGAGTGGAGGCCGAACACGTCGAGACTTCCAATCAGACTGGGCTTTGTACCGCGTTATGCGTCCTCGGAGACGACGAGGGTTGTGGTGAAGAGCGCGGATGCCGCCAGATTGACGAGAGTGGCCAATACGATATCGGTGAGTGTCGTCACACCTGTGTGCCCGACGGTGGATACGAAGGTTCGGAGTGCCCGCCGGGCAAGCGACAGTGCCGGCCGGAAGCGCGCTTGGTCCCCGCCGGCGACGGCGTCACCAGTGCCTTTGAGATCGAGGAGTTGCCGTCCTTTTGCTGGGTCTCTGGCAATGCCGGACCAGGCGACGCCTGCCTGCCCGGGGATTGCACTCCCAACGGGGAATGTCTCTATGAACGGTCTCATCAATCGGGTCTGGTGGAGACGCTGCTTTCACCGTATTTGGGCGTCGGAGCTGCAGGGCTCAAATGCCGGGCGATTTGCGACCCTTTTACCAACGAGCGATCAGACCACGAATGTGCGGACGACGAGACCTGCCTCTTCAACTACCCGTGGAATGCCAATGTCGGTCATTGTGCGGAACTCGTTGAGGACAAAGAGATCGGTGAGGCCTGCGATGAACCGGGAATGGCCTGCGGACAGGATTCGATCTGCGTGGCCGATGGCAGCGGGGCGCAGTGTATGCGGCTTTGCCAATTTATTGGTCAGGGAGACAGTGGATACGCACAGAGTACATGTCCCTTCGGCTTTACCTGTCAGCCCCTGGTCAACGATATTGGTATCTGCGACTGAGCATTGCGTTGAGTTCTTGCCAGGAGGGGAGATATTGAGCATCAATTGTCGTGATGGTGATTTGACAGTGAACCGTGCCGTTTCCAGAATTGGGTCGCCACCTATGGCTGATTGTGCTCAAGGAAGCTGCACCGTCGCTTCGCTTCGACGGACTCGTCGCTTTGTCCTCGCCAAACGGGGCTCAGAACTTCCGCCGAGCACCACGAGATGATAAAGACAGGTGCCGGATGTGGGCTTGGCGAGATAGACGAAATACATAGAATGCGGCAAAGGATGTTTGATATGGGACAGTTGGATTGGCGGCTGATCATGCTGGTGGGACTCCTGTTGTCGATATTTGTGACGTCGGGATGCGCAAGCGAACAGCAAGCCGAACCGGAATGCCAGAGCACCGAGGACTGCGCACAGGGAGAGGTATGCGATACGGTCTTGGGGGTTTGTGAACCGCGGCGAACCAATATGGCCAACAACTCGATGCAAGGGCCGATGAATAACGGTCCGGGCGGTGATATCGGTACCGTCGATGCCGGAGAAGATGATGATGTCGGTGTCCAAGAGGATGTCGATGGAGCGAACGGCGACGATGTTGATACAGGAAGCGATTCAGATCCAGAACCCGACCCAGATCCAGAGGATACGGGTACAGATACCTCTCCTGTAATACCGACGGAAGATGCCGGAGATGAAGACGCCGACAATGGTGATACCGGGACCGTCGACGAGCCCTGCACGCAGGAATTCGGTGACTGCGATCCCACAGAGTCTCAGCCGGAGGGGTTTGTCTGTTTGGAGACCGATGAAGAGGCGGGAACGGGCAATTGTTTTATGACTTGCGAGGTTGGCGGTTCGGCGAGCAATTGTGCCACCGAGAGGTATTGTTTGACCTATGAGGGGCAGCCGATCTGTTCTCCTTCGGAATGCGATACCCACCTCGATTGCGACGGTGGGACCTGCATCAGCCTGGACAACTCCTATGGGTTCTGTCGCGACGACGGATCGGGGAGCTACGGGTCGAGCTGCACCGGCGGTCAAACGGGGCAG
>SKPJ01000266.1 GCA_007119595.1 Myxococcales bacterium | reverse complement strand
GTATTGTGTAACGAAGCCAAGGATGGTGACGTAAACGCGGGAGTAGTAGTGATGTGGTCGAAGCAGTTACGCACAATTTGTGCGCTGGGAGTTGGGTTTTTGTGTATCGCGATGGCCAGTCCGGCCCTCGCCCATACCGGGTCTCTGTGGGGAATCGACCTGACGAGTGTGATCACCTTGCGGGACCAGGCCCGGGTGATGGCCCACACTCATCGAGAGGAGGAGCCCGGTGAAGCCGACCGTTCAAACGCACGGTCAGACGAGCTGGAGAATGTGCGCACCATCGTCCTCGACCCCGGTCATGGTGGCAACAACAGCGGCGCCACCGGTTTAGCCGGGGTAGCTGAAAAGGAACTCACCCTGGAATTGGCGTATCAGGTGCGAGAAAAGCTCCAGGAAAAATATCCCGATCTACGAGTGGTCATGACCCGATATTGGGATACCACGGTGGAACTGAAAGATCGGGTCCACATCGCCAATTTGGCCAACGCCGATCTCTTCATGTCCCTTCACTACAATGCCGCACCCCATGACCGGGCTCTGGGCTTTGAGACCTATTTTTTGGAGCCCTCACAGGTGACACCGGGCAGTGAGGAAGTGGCGGGCAATCCCCTGGCCAGCGCGGATATGACGGTGACCGGTATCGAGGCCCCGATCGAGGGCACCTCCCTCGTCGGACAGCGCGGCGCCACGGTGGAACTCATCAAACAAGATCTCTCTCGGGCTCATCGCCACCATCTCAGCGGAACCCTGGCGGAGACGATTCAGAATCACTTCGTCGAAACCATCGACTCCGTCGATCGCGGCGTCAAACAGGCCAATTTCGCCGTCCTTCAGGGCGCACATATGCCGGCCGTGGTCGTAGAAGCCGGTTTTCTGACCCATCCCGAAGAGGGATACGAGGTCCTCACCACCGAGCACCGCTCGCTGGTGACTGAGTCACTCATCGGTGCTGTAGAGGACTTCGACGCCCGCTTAGGTGAAGAATTCGACGACGAGTTCGACGAGGGACCGATGCCCCAAGACGAAGACGATGAGCCTCAATCAGAAGACGATCCGAGCGATACCGATAAACCGGGCGACCAACCCATTGCCGCCTGTTGTGGATCGCATTGATCACCCTTTTTTTCTAAGAAATTTGGATTTTGATATGACGAGCCGTGCCGACGGACGTGCACCGGACCAACTGCGCCCTATTTCCTTTGAAATCGGCTTTACGGAAGTACCGGATGCCTCAGTGCTCATCCGGATGGGAAAGACCACCGTTCTCTGCACAGCCAGTGTGGAAGAACGAGTTCCGCGGTGGATGGATTCGCCGGATAATACCAGCGGGTGGGTTACCGCGGAGTACGCCATGCTTCCCGGATCGACATCACCTCGTTTTCGCCGGGAATCGACGAGGGGAAAACTCAAGGGCCGAACCCACGAGATTCAACGCCTCATCGGGCGCAGTATGCGTGCCGTGACGATCCTCGAGAAATTGGGTCCTCGCACCATTCGCCTCGACTGCGACGTATTGCAGGCCGATGGAGGCACCCGCACCGCCAGCATCACCGGGGCCTTCGTCGCCCTGGCGATCGCCGCCGACGATCTGGTGAGCCAAGAACAGATCGATACCCATCCCTTCCGCAGCACCATCGCAGCGGTTTCCTGCGGCGTCGTCGAAGGGCGTGTTCTCCTCGATCTGCCCTATACGGAGGACCGCGATGCCGACGTCGACATGAATGTGGTCATGACCGGCTCCGGGCGCTTTGTCGAATTGCAGGGCACCGGTGAAGAGGCCACCTTCGGCGATGATGAGTTGTCCGAAATGCTCGAACTCGCACGGGGCGGCATCGAAGAATTGACCCGGGCCCAACTGGATGCTTTGCCCGATTCACTCGGTGATCTGCGGTGATTTAACCCCGCGGACGCCCGCTTTCCACGGTCGATCGCGCTCTGATACCGAAGGGGGTTGTGGAGAGCCAAACGATGGCTTTTTTGAACTTGGTGATTACTCCTACAGCCATCGCCTGATGATCACTGTCGAATGACTTTTTCCCACCCGAGGGTATTTCACCATGAAAGAGCGCAATCTCGCCCTGGAATTGGTTCGAGTCACGGAAGCCGCCTCCATCGCCTGCGCCCGATCGATGGGCCAGGGAAAACCAAATTATAGCGACCAACTCGCCGTCAACGCCATGCGCGCCGCCTTTGACAGCCTTCATATCGCCGGCACCGTCGTCATCGGCGAAGGGGAGCGCGACGAAGCGCCGATGCTCTATATCGGCGAGGAGGTCGGTCGGCGCGCCGGGCCGGATCCGGAGATGGACATCGCCCTCGATCCACTGGAGGGCACCAACCTGTGCGCCTATGGCCGACCGGGCGCCCTGTCGGTCATCGCCATGGCACCGCGGGGATGTTTTCTCAACGCCCCCGACATTTATATGAATAAGGTGGCCGCCGGCCCCGCCGGCCGCGGGGTCATCGACATCGAAAAAACGCCCACCCAGAACCTGGCCAATCTCGCCGATGCCAAAGCCGTGGAGATCGAGGATATGACGGCCATCATCCTCGACCGGCCTCGCCACGAAGAGCTGATCCACGAGATCCGCGGCGCCGGGGCTCGCATTCGGCTCATCGAGGATGGCGACGTGGATGCGGCGATCGCCACCTGCAAATCGGATAGTGGCATCGACATCCTCTTCGGTATCGGCGGAGCTCCGGAGGGCGTGCTCGCCGCTGCCGCTCTACAATGTATGGGAGGAGATATTCAGGGTCAGTTGATGTTTTACGAGGACCGGGAGCGCGAGCGAGCCCACCAGGTCATGGGTGACGACGCCGACATCGAAGCCGTCTTCACCCGCCAGGATCTGGCCCACGGAGAGATCTTATTCGCCGCCACCGGTGTCACCTCCGGGGGCATGCTCGACGGGGTTCGCTTCTACGCCGACGGCTGCCGAACCCATTCCCTGGTGATGCGCTCCAAATCGGGCACGGTTCGCATCATCGAGGCGGTCCACAATTTCGAGCAAAAACCGCATTACACCCTGGAGGGCTTCCACCAGAAGATGGACGCCATCGAGTGATGGTGGCGTCTTGGCGACGCCGTGGTCCGTCATGCTCCGTGGCGAATATGCATGATATCGCCGTCTTCCACGACGTAGTCCTTGCCCTCTAAGCGCATTTGTCCGGCGGAGCGAATCTCCGCTTCGCTGCCGTAGTTCTCGAGATCGCTGACGGTATAGACTTCGGCGCGGATAAAGTTATTCTCAAAGTCGCTGTGGATCGCCCCCGCGGCTTCCGGCGCCGTGGCGCCTTCCGGGATCGTCCAGGCCCGGATTTCCTTTTCACCGGCCGTAAAAAAGCTCTGTAATCCCAGCAGCCGATAGGCTTCGCGCACCAATACGTTGAGCGCCGGCTCGTCGATTCCCAACCCCTCCAGCATCTCCTGCTGTTCGTCGTCGTCGAGCTCCGATAATTCGGCTTCGATGGAGCCGCTGACGATGACCACTCCACTTTGCTGGCTTTCTGCCAATTCGCGTACCGCTTGAACATGGGGATGTTCGCCGTCCAGATCGTCGTCTCGCACATTGGCTATAAACAACACCGGTTTCGCCGTCAGCAGATGGCAGTCGGCCACCAACTCCCACTGACGTTTCGTCAGATCCAAACTCCGTGCCGTCTTTCCTTCGGCCAGGCCCTCGTATACCAATTCCAGGGCCTTGACCTGTTCGATGGCCTCTTTTTCACCCGATTTGGCGACGCGGCGCGCTTTCTCCAGCCGCCCCTCCACCGTCTGCAGATCGGCGAGGGCGAGCTCGGTATCGATGATCTCCACATCGCGAATCGGATCGACGCCCCCTTCGACGTGGACGACGTTGTCGTCATCGAAACAGCGCACCACGTGCAATATGGCCGTCACCTCTCGGATATTGGCCAAAAACTTATTGCCCAATCCCTCTCCTTCGGAGGCCCCGCGAACCAAGCCCGCGATATCGACGATCTCGACGGTGGCGGGAATGACATCCTCGGTCTTAATATAGGCCTCGATCACGTCCAGGCGCGGATCGGGGACCGGAACGATTCCCACATTGGGATCGATGGTGCAAAATGGATAATTCTCCGACTGGGCACCGGCTTCGGTCAAGGCGTTGAAGATCGTTGACTTGCCTACGTTCGGCAGTCCTACTATTCCTGCTGTCAGGCTCATATGTGATGGTCGTCGCTTCGGGAAAGGCTACTGCGAGGCCACCGGTCATCAGTGACCTTCTATCGCGGGCCCTTGTAGTGAAAATGACCCATCGTGGCAACTGCAAAGGCGTAGATGCAAACAGGTGTCTATCTTTGAATCTTCCACCGCAACGCCGAATTCCTCGGGTGGTTCCTTCGTTGTCCCGTCGCAATCGATGCGAGGTATGACCATGTCCCAGATACATCACGCAGAAATGGCTCATCTCATCCGGCGAGAAAAAGAGCTGGAGCGTACACTCAACGAACTTCGAAGCGATTTCGGCACCTGGAAGGAGCGCGTCGAATTGGCCCGCAACACCGGCCGCGACGAATTGGCGATGCGCGCCCAAGAGCGACTCGACGAGATTCGCAACGAGGGCCGCGATCTGCGGCGAGAACTCAAGTTGATCGTCGCCAAAAAACGCCTGGTGCGCCGCGAGAGTCGGCGTCCCTCCGGGGACGAAGTGCGCCGCGCCGAGGCTCTTTTAGAGAGCTTTCGCCAGTCCGGTCTGGTCGACCCCGAAGAGGCGCAGATGGAGGCCGAATTCGACGAATTGCGCCACAGTGAGGCCCCACAGACCAGTGACACTATTTTACGGGATGATTCCAGCCAGAGTGACCAGAGTGAACCGAGCATCGAGCAGGAGCGCGATGTGCCGGAGGAGGTCGACGCGACACCGGAGGCGACCGACGACTCCACGTCATTGGACGATCTCGATCTGGAGGCCCTGGAAAATCTCGACCTCGACGAGCTGGAGCGACTCGTCGCTTCCGAGGAGAACTGATCGAGGCCCGCCGAGTTCAATTTATCGCAGCCGCTTTTCAACATCTGGAGTACTGACCGTGGTCAAAGGCCCCTTCGACATTCCCACCATCCGCGGGCGCATCGCCGAACGCCTGGCCCATGCGCCGGCGCGAAATGCGGACGATCCGCCGCTGGAGTTTCCCGAAACGCCGGGCGACGTCTTATTGCGCAGCGCCGAAGAGCGCGGCGTCGTCGCCCTGGCGCTTT
>SKPJ01000585.1 GCA_007119595.1 Myxococcales bacterium | reverse complement strand
TGATGGTATAGGTGCCCGCGTCGGAGTAGGTGTGGGTGGTCTGTGCCTGATCCCAGGCGGTGATTTCATCCACCGTGTCGTCTCCCCAATCGACGGTGAAGTCGTAGGATCCCGTGTCCTCGAGCGGAAGCGAAATCTGATCCGGATCCGATGCGCCGTCATAGTCGGTTGTCCAGGTCGATATGAAGGCGGTTTCGACGCACACACCGGCGGCACAGATCTGGCTTTCACACTCTCCGTCGTTCTGGCAGGTCTCACCGTCCGGGCACAGAGGTGTGTCGGCAGTCCCGCAACCGACGTCGGCTTCGATGTCGATGGATGTATCGAAGCCAGTGTCTGGTTCGACGTCTGATGGCGGGTCGAGTGGAACGTCGGTTTCGGTGGGAACGTCGGACTCAGGAGGGACGTCGGCGCCGGTATCCGAAGGGTATTCAAATGCGTGTTCCGGGTCCAGTATGTCCATGTATTGTACGTCGGCTTCATCGCCGCTGTGTGTATCGGCTCCCACGTCGCCGGGTTCGGCGTTGGGGCCGACATCGGGAAGGGCTGCGTCAGTGCTGTCGTCGGAACAGGCCGACAGCGCGATGCCGAGGCATATGATGCCGCAGAGCAGAATACGCATCAGAGTTCGAAATGGCATGTGAGCGAGCATCATCTATCCTCAAACATGGAGCAGCGACGGAGATGGCGAGTACCCACCGTACATACGACGTCATCCTCGAAACTGACAAGTAAAACCCCTTGCCCGGTGGCGACGACACTGCAAGAGTTAGAAGGTGATTCGGCTCTGCAACAACGCTACTCCAGTGCAAGATTATTGATGCCCCCTTTTCCTTTTGTCGTACATCGTTTTCGTCATTGCGATCGTGGAGTCGCCGCCTGTGCTATCGCGTTGTTGATAGCAGTGGTCGGCGGATGGGGAGTGGGCTGTGATGGGCTGATGGCGGATCTGGACAGTGTCGAGTTTTCTGCTCCCGAGCTGGATGTCGGTGTCGAGGATGTGGCCGTGGAAGAAGAAGATGTTGTCGAGGGGTGTCAACCGGACTGTGAGTTCGGCGAAGTTTGCGACGGTGGCACGTGTGTCTGTGACGAAGATGAAGGATATGAGCGGTGTGGCGAGGAGTGCGTGGATACCAGCGCGAGTCACGAATATTGCGGATCCTGTGCCGAGTCTTGTTCCGATGGGGAAGTCTGTTCCGATGGCATCTGCGACGATGGCTGTTCATCGGGCGAAGTGCCCTGTGACGGGGCCTGCTTCGATCTCGAGACGAGTGATGCACATTGTGGGGAATGTGGAGTGCAGTGCGGTGGCGACGAGATGTGTGAAAATGGGCAATGTCAGTGCGTCGAGGAGTGCTGTGACGACGGGGATTGCGAGGGAGAGGATATCTGCGAGGAAAACGAGTGTCTGGAGTGCCTAACCGACGAAGACTGCGGCGACGACGAGAGTTGCGTGGAAGGTGAGTGCCATTGCGATGATCCCTGTGTCGGACTCCAATGCGGAGTGGCCTCCAACGAATGCGCTGAAGAGGTGACATGCGGCGATTGTGGCGATGATAAGTGTTCCGACCACCAGTGCGTCGAATGCACTGGTGACGCCGATTGCGGCGACGACAAAAATTGCCAGGGCAATCAATGCGTGTGCGATGAGCTCGTTTGTGAGGAGGATGATTGTGGCACAATTTTCAATAGCTGTTCATCCAAGGAATGCGGCGGATGTGGCACCGACGAGAGCTGTTCGGAAAATCAATGCGTATGCGATGAGCTGGTCTGTAATGAGGATCAGTGCGGTGAGATCTCCAACTCCTGTAGCACCGAGGACTGCGGTGGATGCGGTGAGGATGGAATCTGTGAGAACAACGAGTGCATCGAATGTATCGTATCCATTGACTGTGGTGAGGATGAAATTTGTGAGAATAACCAGTGCAAGTGCGAAGATCTTTCATGTGACGATATCGAATGCGGCGAGATCTCCAACGCCTGCAGCGTGGATTACTGCGGAGGATGCGATGAGGAGCATTGCAATGCGGATAACGAGTGCGTCGAGTGTTTGACGGATAGTCACTGTGCCGCGCTCTGTGAGAACGGCAGTTGTGTACTTTAGTGAGGGAGTTTGTCAGGCCAGGGCACTCTCCAGACCGGAGTCCCGCACGAAGATGCAACTGGAGTCGGTCTCGTCGATCATGCGGCGGGCAAAGTCGAGGTCCGGATCGGAGAGCATCCCGAAGATATTGAGATCGGCGCTGGAGGCGTCGACGATGGCCTCGTTGAACGTCCCGCCGGCGATGATGACCTCGGCATTGGGAATCCGGGCCACCGTGAGGAGTTCCTCGAAGAATCGGTGGGCCTTTTCGTGTTGTTCCTCGTCTTCGACGATCATGATCAATCGCAGATGAGCGCTCCAATTACGGCGCAGTTTGTAGGCGATGAGGATCGAGAGATCGAGATTTCCGATGTCCATCGAGATGCTCCAATCCGGGGTGCGATCGCGGATCCAGACGTTGACGGTCTCCCGCCTTCCGAGGCCCGCTTTGGAGTGATGGGCATAGAGGATGGTACCCAGGTCTTCGTCGGAGGCCCGGTCGACCAGCTTCGGATAGTCGAGGGTGGTCTCCAATTCCTCGGGCATCTGTAAGAATAAAATATTGGGGCGGGGAAAGGCGCCGCGGGCATTCTGGATGCCGGCGATAATGCCGCTCGAAAAGTCATGGGCCTCCATGACCACCCAATTGGCAAATACGTCGCGGCTTCGAAAATTGGCGGTGAGCCGGTCGAGGTCGTCGGGGAGCGAATTTTGTTGGGATATGGGATGGATTCCGACCAATTTTACGGATCCACGGGGAGCGGCCAGATCTTGTAGAAATAAAAACGCTCCGCGAACCTGGCTGGTGTCTCTGACGGCCACCAATAAATTGGGCTTCCAGGCTCGTTCCTGCATCGGTGGAAGGTCCCATACCCTCTTGGCTGCCCATTCGGCGAGGGTGACGAACATGCCACTTCGCAGGTCGCCAAACGGAGCGTCCAGGGTGCGCCGGATCATCAATCCGTAGGCGACCCCAACGCAGGTAAGGGCGACCAGACTGAAGATGGGGCTGATGATGAACATGGCGAAAAGACTGCCCAGAAAGCCCAACAGGGACACCGCGCGGGGAATCCGAAAAAGAGGGCGGAAGCTGACCAGATCGAGGGTTTGCTCAAAGTAGACCACGAGATTGATCATCATGTAGGTGATGAGAAAGAACATGGTGATCAGAGGGGCGATGGCGTTTAAGTCGCGGGCCATCAACGCGAAAAAGGCGATGGCGGCGGTGACCAATAGGGCGTTTCTGGGCTCGCCGTCGGCTCGTCGGGTGGCCAGCCAGTCGGCGCCGGGGATGATGCGGTGGTCGCCCAGGGCCTGCAGGATTCGAGGAGCACCGACCATGGAGGCCAGGGCCGCCGAAAAGGTACCCGCCAGAAGGGCCGCCAACACCAGAGGGCTCCAATAGGACTCGGTGACAACCACCATCAAATCGGTGCGAAGAGCATCTGCCGAGACGTCACCGGCGAGCCAAAAGGCGGCCAAAACGTATAATGCAATGGCGGTGAGGATAGCGGCGATGGTGCCCAGTGGAATGCTGCGCCGCGGGTTCTCCAACTCCGCCGACATATTCGCCCCTGCCGTAATGCCCGTGGCAGCGGGAAAAAAGACGGCGAAGACCGTCCAGAAGCTCACCTCGTCAAAGGAACCCCACATCTCGGCATCCGCCAGTCCCCGTTCCGGGATCGATCCCGTCACCGCAGCAGCGGCGATGGAGACCAGAGAGACGGCGATAATGGCGAGGACGATATATTGTAATTTAAAGGCCAAGGAGGTGCTGATATAGGTGACGATACAGAGCACGGCGAAGGTGCTCAAATCGACGATCAGCGCCGGATGATCCGGAAAGAGAAGATGCCAGCCCTCGCGGAAACCGAAGATATACAGGGTGATGATGAGGGCCTGGGCGAGGTAAAGCGGAATGCCCACGCTTCCGCCGACCTCAAGGCCCAATGACTGGGAGATGATGGAATAAGGCCCGCCGGCGCCGATCCGGATATTGGTGGTGATCGACGACATCGCAAGGCCAGTGGCACCGGTGATGCCAAAGCACAACAAGACGATCAATAGACCGCCCACCAATCCGGCATGGCCTACCGCCCAGCCGAGGCGAAGGTATAAAAAGATCGCCAGGATGATCAGCGTCGGCATGAAGACGCCGGTGAAGGTTCCGTATTTCTTGGGGCCCCCGCTGGAAAGGGATATGGTCTCGTTTGGCGAGGACGTATCGCTGGGCATCATGAACCATTTAAAATGACAATCTAGAAATCGGCGATTCCCTCCGTCGACGCCCCATGGTGTGGGCTACGGGGCGGATGTCAATGATTTTTGGCTTAAGTGCCTCATCATTTACTCCTAATTGAATGGTCCGGCGCCGGAATCGCTCTTGTAGTTTCACCCCTCCAATAAACGATGTCTGTCTGGCATCGCCGCGAACAGGTTCTATAATGAAATGAGCCAACTCATCGACCATTGGAAGTGACTCAAATGGGAGTGCCGTCATGAAGCTGCGACTTCACGGGTTTTTGCACGACTTGCCACCGGGACCGACGTCGTTTCCCCATTTTAGTTATGAAATGGGCAAGCAGTTATACGAAAATACGATCGGCACGTTGATGCACTATTACGACGAATTCGGTCCCGTTTTCACGCTGCGGTTTCTGGGCCAGGAGATGGTCTTTATGATCGGTCCGGAGGCCAACCAGAAGGTGTTGGTCACCGATTATCGCGACTTTTCGTGGGAGGAAGGTCTGCTGGCGGAGCTGATACCATTTATCGGCTACGGATTGCTGACCACCGACGATGGCGAGCACGATCGGGCGCGGAAACTGTTGGCACCGGCGTTTTATCCGGCGCGAATTCGAAGTTATGGCGAACGGATGGTGGCCCGTGCCGTGGCGGCCGCGGAGGAGCTGGAGTCGGGCGAGCTCTTCGAGTTGCATAGTTGGGCGCGCAGGGTGGCGCTCAAGATCGCCGGTGACGTGTTGCTGGGCATGGACACTCCGAAGGAGCGGGCGGAGTATTTTGCAGAGCACTTTGAGAAGGGGCTGGGCTATTACGATGGTTATTTTTGGCAGACTCTGCTGATGCGAGGACCGGGATCCCAGCAGGCGCGCATGAAAAAACACGTCGAGAAACTCGATGAGGTGAT
>SKPJ01000223.1 GCA_007119595.1 Myxococcales bacterium | reverse complement strand
GGTATTCGGGGTAGGGCAGTAGATGTGGAAAGGAATAAGCGATCCTCTACAACCCAACTCGCTCTGCAGATTGCAGATCGGACCACGCTGGTAGCGTGTAGTGTCGAGCGTTATTGATCACTCCGTGCCGGCTCAAGAAAATAAAGTTCTTCCTGCAGAATCTCGACGATATTGCCGTCGGGATCTTGCAATATCATTCGGTTTCGTGATGCCGGATCACTATGCCGATCCACCATTATATTCAGCGATTCTTCGTGTGCATGTTCTGCCAATGCAGAAAAGGCAGCGTCATCGGCGACACGCAATAAAAGGTGACTGGCTATCGGATACGTCAGGTCCTGCCTAACTTTGGGGTCAAATAGGGAGCGGTTCCAGAGATCCAGCCGAAATTCCCCCAGTCGCAGCACCCAGGCATCGATCCCCACCGACGCCGTCTTTTCAAAACCCAACCGGGTATAAAAATCCAGCGACGCTTCAAGGTCGTCGACCACGAGGAACCAGGATGCCAAATAGCAATTGTCTCGCACCGGATGTTTCATCACTTGTCTCCAATAAGTGTAACGAAGTCGGCAAACCGAGCGGAGCCGGCCAACCGAGAGCGCTGCGCTCATCCTCGGTGGCGAAAGAAGTAATGTGGACGGCGAGCCAGACACTCCCCGCAGGGGTGAATGTCTTCCCTTACGTTCTCGAAGGCAGCTTTTGGCGAAGGTGATCAAGGGATGCATGAACCTCGGTGACAAATTGCTGCACGTATCCCAGATATTCCTTCTTCAGAGCGGCCAACTCATCTGGGGACACCTCTGCAGGTTCGTGCAGAAGCCTCTCGCGAAGTGAGCCCAGAAACTGAAGGGGCTCGAGCAGGTCGGGACTGATGATTCCCGCTGTTGCGAGCGCCGGGAAAATTTCTCGGTCCGCCCGTGTCTGCTCTTCTTTGCCCGGCGACTCCTTGTCCAGCGCCTGGCGCACCTGGCGGATGGTATCGAATAGAGCCTCCAGAAGATTCAATGCCTCATTCCGTTCGGGTACCGATTGATCTGGGGATGAACCACCTTGCTGAAATCTTTCGTAATGACCGATCAACTCCAAGAGCTGCTCTTTGATCCGAATCCGCTGGCGAGTGGCTTCCAGGGAGGAGCGCGGCTCTTGCTTCGGGATACGTGTCAGGACGGATTCAAATTGTTGCTTTGCTTGTCGATCAACTGCGTAGATGCACTGCCCCCCGATGATTTTGCGAAAGATATGCGTTTTGTAGGAGGACAAGTTCTCGGGTCGAATGCCGTCTAACTCCCAAACCATGAAAAGTGATACCACGTGGGGTGCAAAAAGCTCGACGAACTTCTCTCGGACTGGAAACTCTTCGGGGGGAGCATAAAGCCTGAGCGTGGGATCGCGGACTTCAGGCGGTTTTCTATCGGGAGCGTAGGCGGCAATGTCGATTCCCATCGGATCCTGGCCAGGTTGCCGTCCCTTCTTCAGGTAGGTGATTCCAACCTGTGCGGATCCGAATAAGTAGACGACCGAGAGACCGAGCTCCTCTGCGATTCGCTTTATCTCTGGATGCAATACTTCTTCGGTCATGGCTTTTTTCAGTTTTTTCCGGTATGTGCCGGCGCTTTATTCGGTGTGCAGGTCGGACTCCAAATTTTGTAGGGCGGCGCGTTCAGCCTTTAACTCGGCGGGCTTTATTATATAGGTCTTCCAACAGGCATATCCCAACAAGATGGTCATAACCGCGATCAAAAGTCCGATACTCCCGGCGCTCATCGCGTATACCTCGTACAACTCGTAGTAGATCCACATATTGGCGGCCAGAATGAAGGGAATCACGATGGGGAATATCCATCTTGTAAAGCGATTTTCCCGCTCCAATAGCGAGAGATTATGCTTTGATGCCTCCACATATTCAGTGGGCGAGAGCGGAATCGACGACCGCTCCCGCTGCATGCGTCGATAGCGCTTCCAGGTCAGTCCCGAGGCCACGACGAATCCGAAGGCCGCCAGCAGCCCGTGTCGAACATCGGACAGTTCCCACATTGGCTTGGGTAAAAATAGGCGTGAAGCGCCTTCCCCTTTCGTCGAGATGCCGATCGTCTCATCCCGTGTCAGTGCGGTTTGTGTCCGGCCGGACAACGCTGTACCTGACCTGTTTGGTCGTCGATATCAAATCGTTCCGACCAGACCGTTCCTTCGACTGATTGCCTCTGGCGAAGCGGCGCTTCGCCTCTTCCTCGGATAGACCCTTGCGGGTGGTCTCCAACTGCTCCAGGACTTCGTCCGGCGATCGATGGTGCCAATGACTCACTGCGTTACTCCAAAACTGCAATCGCAAACCTGGAGCACCGATCTGTCAGGACTGCGCTCCCGATGACTTTTCGTGGGAACTAAATCAAAGTAATTCTGGTTCAATACCCTACTTCAAGTGCCGCGATAAGATTCTCCTCAAGAGCCACGCCGGCTTGTCGGCGTGTGATAGAATCTACAGCGGCGAGGATTCGCCGACGATCGCGACGGCGTATCCCTCGTCGCTGACCCTTTCCATGATCTCATCGGAGGCCAGGATCTGATCGTCGAAGATCATAACCCCCCGGGAGTCCTCAAAAGATACCGAAACCCGGTGCATCCCCTTCATATCTAGTAGTGCGCGCTCAATATTGGCCACACATCCGCTGCAGGTCATGCCCTCAATCGCGAGCGTTACGGAGGCCAACTCCTCATCCAACTCATGCTCGGTTGCCAACTCAGTCGCCGAGGCACTGGCCGAAGTAGAGGCAGACATCATCAGGGTGGGCAGGGTCAAAATCAACGCCACCAGGGCAAGGTGGACGACGAAAAACACCCGCATCTGCCGGCTTCGTCCTCTGCCTGAGCTCTGGCATTTTTCCGGGGAGTCCGGTGCGTCGCAGGAGTGGGGAGCACGCAAAAAACCCTCCCAGAAGCTATATACGATCAAGACTCCCGTCAGGACATAGAAGAAAGGACTCCACTGCTCGAGGGTCTGGCCCAGCGCCGTCGCTGTGACCCCCGCCACGGCCAGCGCCAGCGGTACCCAACAGCATGCCGTCGCCAGAGATGCACCGGCCAAAGTAGAGAGTTGACCAACAACAGCCTTGAGATTCACGATGCTCTCTTTTCTTTCTCACCAAAAACCTGATTCGATCAGCAGATGCAACTCTGACATTCCGCGACACTGGTCGTATTGCAGGTGGAGGCCAACTTTTCCCGCAACGCCCGGCGCGCGCGAAACAGACGCACCGAGGCGTTATTGGCGGTGATCGATTCTCGTTCGGCGTAGTCCTTGACGTTCATTCCCTGCACATCGACCAGCTTGAGGGCCTGACGGTAGGAATCAGGCAGCTCTTCAAGAAGCTTCAAGCTACAGTCGCAATTCTCCGTGACTTCCTCCGAAGCCAATTCGTCGGGATCGACGCTCGAGCGCACCATCGGTCGACGAGCACGACGCCGCCGTTCGTCGACCGCATGGCGGTGAGCCAGGCGCCAAAACCAGCCCTCGGCAGCTCCGAGATCGCGCAGTGTGTCGCTCTGCAGTGCGGCCTGCAATAGGGCCTCACCGAAGAGGTCCTGGGCGTCTTCCTCACTCCACCCCTGGGTGCAAAGATTGGCGACCACGCGAGTTCGCATGGCTTCCCATCGACACAAAAGCGTCTGCAATGTCTGCTTCGATATGGCCATACTGCGTCTCGGAACTACCGGGTTTGATTCGTGTCTACCTTGACGTCATACAGTCACAGTTGCAAGTGGGAGGGCACTCGCAGTCATCGGTACAACAGACGCATTGGGTGCAATTTCCCCGAGTACAGCTACAGGATGCGCAGCAGGGGCAATCTTGTTGGTCGCTGCAATTGCATTCTGCTTGGTTTTGTTCGGTCATCGTCGTCTCCGTCGTGTGAAAAAAAGCGTTGCACAGGGTTTTTCCCCCTGCACTAATAGAGACGACAGAGGAGCGAAAATCTTACACACAAAAATCTCGAGGCTTCGACCCCCAACAGGTGATCGGATGCTCTTGAGATAGGCCGGCAGGCCGGCGGCGCATCCCAAATACCCGCTCTACTCGTGGTAGAAAACGCCGCGCAAAAATTCCGTGCTCGTCTGGGCGGAATCCATTCGGTGGGACGTAGCTCGAAACTGGTAGTACATACCCGGCTCGAAGGGACCATCGTATTCGGCGCTATACTCTGTTTGGCCTCCGAAATGCTCGATATCATCTTCTTCAAAGACGATATTTCCGAAGGAGTCAAAGACCACGACATCATACCAATCGGCGTTGGCGATGCGGCCCCAGGTCAGCGTCGGACGCTCTGTGAGGCCCTCGGGACCGTCGGTGCCAGGAGAGATGGTCTCCAGGGCTTCGGTGACCTTAAATGATTCACCGACGTCCATTTGCCCCTCTTCCTTGGGAACCTCGAAGTAGATCAGATCCGTACCGGCGATTCCCTGGTCGAGGCTTCGCACGAGGGCGTCGTTTTCAAAGGCCGCGACGGCGACGTATTGGCCTGCTGGAACGCCTTCGATGGTCCAAGCTCCATCGATATTTCCGGGGCCGGACTTCGGAGCGCGAAGGCCGGCAGGAGCTTCCCCGCGGGCCGTCTGCTCATCAAAGGTAGAGGCCGCCATCAAGAGGACCGATGTCTCTCCAGAGGTACGCACGATCTGCAGGTTTCCGGATACGTCCTGAATTCCCGCTGAGGAACGACTCAAGATCAGATCTTCGATGTCGGTATCATCTACGGAGATGTCTTCCGGGCTTATCTGGTAGCCCGCGAGATAGCCCCGCACCACGTATTCGTCGGGCGGCACGTTGAAGATGGTAAAGGAACCATCGATCCCGGAGACTCCGCTAAATCCCGTGGGTGCTACTTCAGTGGAGTGATCGACACCTTCCGGTTCGGCGACGACGAGGACCCCACCGAGTCCGTCCTCGATGTCGACTACGCCACTGATGTGTGGATGACCCTGTTCGCCGGATGGTAGTTCGATAAGCGCGATGTCGGTTTGGGCGGTATCGATGACCCAACGGCCGTCGACGTCGTCGTGGGTCGATGCATCGATGGGCTGGGCCTCCCGGATACCACCGGGAAAGGTCTGATAATCCTGTGCACTGCCGCGAAGGAAAAAGAATTGCTGTATCGGCTCGCCGTCGGCATCCCGTATGGCCGGGATATTGAGTTCGTAATGCCCCTCTGAATCGGTGGTGGCGATATCACTCAATGCGCGGC
>SKPJ01000552.1 GCA_007119595.1 Myxococcales bacterium | reverse complement strand
TCCATGGAGTACACCCCCTCGACGACCACCAGCCGGCGTTTGTCCTGATGCCGCTCCAGAATTTCGTCGAGAGACTCCGCGTCGTTGTGGCGAAAACTCGCCAATTGGGCCCCCGAAAGCACCACACCGTCGACGATGCTCCGGTGGCATTTATCGTCGATGACGAGCACATCTCCGCGTTGCATCAGAGCCTGAATCGCTCCCAGATTCCCGGCATATCCGCTCGGAAAGAGCATGCAGGCCTCGCGCCCCTTAAAATCGGCCAATTCGCTGGCAAATCGCTCGTGTTGGTCAAAGGTCCCGGAGAGCATGGCGGCTCCCGAGGCCCCCACCCCATAGGTCTGCATCGCCTCCACGGCTGCCTGCACCACCTCCGGGTGGGTCGACAATCCCAGGTAGTTATACGATGTCAGATTGATCATCTGACGTCGCTCCCCACTCAAACCGCTGGCGACGGTGGTCCGCGGCGTCGGCGCCTCCTGCAGTGGCTGCTCGAAGAAACTCATCGCCATTGAGATCCGTGGATCGTCAGCCCACTGCTCGAAATCCACCGGGGGCTTCAACACCGCATCGCTGTCATTGTAGGTAAAATCAGCGAGGCTAAATTTCAGGATGTCATCGGGATGCATTCATTTTTTCCGCGTTGACGGTAACTGCACTATGCAGGGCGGAGTTGTACGAAGAGTCGGAGACCACCGATCGGGGATGCCCATCGTTTTAACTCGTTCCCATCCGGAAACCCCATGAATTTCGCAATTGCCGGCTGAAATCAAGATCTCGATATCGGCTTAACACTTGGAGTAGCCTCCGGCTACGCCTGCGGTTTCGCCGAATATCGATCTCGAAGATTTCATCTCGGCCCTGCTCAGATTCGGGGGTTCCGGATGAGAACAACTCACCAGCGGCCCGTCATCGGTTCTCCCCATAAATGGCTACATCCCATCGGGGCCACAAACGCCAGCGGCATTCGATCATCGCAGATACTCCATGAATTTCTCCGCCAACTGCTCGATATTTTCCACCTGAGACAACTCCGATCGCGGAACTCGGATCTCGAGCTCCCGCATGGTGGCGCTGACCACCTCGATAATATCGAGACTATTTGCCCCGTGGTCGCGCATCGAACTGGTCGGTTCGATCACCTCGGCATCCACATCATGCAGATTTTCCACCAGGTTGCCCTTGATGATGTCGATCACCTGCTGCTTACTCAGCTCCTCACTCATGACTCATCCTTTTGCCCATCATCTGCCAATGATCGCTTCCAATCTTGATAACGCCTCATCATATTGTCCTCGAAGGCCATCGCCTGATCGACGGTAATGACCTCACTTTGCATCGCGTCGAGGAGACCGCTGCACAACGCCAACACCGCCCGTCCACATTGCTGCGGTGACAGGATATGGGATCTGGAGATTCCCTGTTGCTCGAGAAAATCCCAGATCTGATCACCAAACATCGCCGCAAAGGACTCGGTGTCCACCATACCAAAGCGGATTCCATTGACCCGACATCCATGGTCGGCGAGATGAACGCCCAGGTATCGAGTCAGCACTTCCAGTACACTTTTGGAGGCGGCGACAAAATCGTAGCCCGGATAATAGCGGTCGATCCCGTCGCTCGAGATGGCCACCACATATTGCGGGTAACGCTCAAACGCCTCCTGGATCGCCTCTACGTATTCCACCAGGGGCCAGGCACTGTACTCCAAACTCGTAAATAGCGAGCGCTTGCGATAGCTGGCAAGCTCTGGCGTCCGTGCTGCAAAAGCTACGTTGCTGATAAAGATGTCAACACCATCGCAAGATTCGCCGATGCGCGCCATCAACTCCATGGTATCGTCGGGGTGGGATACATCGGCCATTTCAATCATGGGCTGTGGGGCCTGGAGTTCGGCGAATTGCCGCCGGATCTCCTCCGGGTCCGCAGAGCCCCACCGGTGGGTCAATACGCAGCGGGCTCCGGCCTGTGACAGCGCCTTGGCAGTGGCCAGACCGATCCCCCGTGTCCCCCCGGTAATCAGGGCTGTCTTGGTGCTCAAATCGATCTCGAACATCTCGTTGACTCCCATGGTTGCTCGATCACGGCGCGGCGTCCAAACCGCCGCTGACGCGCAGTGTAGCGCCGTTGATAAAAGAGGACTCACGGCGACTTAAAAACCACACCGCATCGGCCACTTCTTCGACGGTCCCCAGGCGACCGACGGGACATGATTTCTCCCAGTAGTCCACCAGACGATCGTCGCCCTCTTCGATCATCTCCGTTTCGATCAAACCGGGCACCACGGCATTGGCGGTGATTCCGCGGGGACCGTATTCCCGCGCCAGACTGCGGGTCAAACCGATCAAACCGGCCTTGCTCGCCGCATAATTTGCCTGTCCGCTGGCACCGTCTTCGGCGATGGAGGCGATATTGACGATTCGCCCCGATCGCTGGAGCATAAAATGAGTCAATACGGAGCGACAGACATAAAATGGCCCGGTCAAATTGGTGTCCATGACCCGAGACCACGCCTCATCGCTCATCATCGCCGCCGCCTGGTTGTCCATGATCCCGGCGTTATTGACGACCACGTCCAGTCCGTCCAGCGATTGGATCACCGCTTCGATCGTCTCGTCGACCGCCTCGCTTTTGCGCACATCGAGTTGAAAAGCCTTTATTGTGGCTTGTTCGCCGGCCTGCTCGCGAATCTGGTGCACCGCGCTTTTTGCGGCCTCTTCGTCACTCATATAGGTCAGAGCCACATTGGCCCCTTCGGCGCCAAAGCGCATCGCGATCGCCCGTCCAATTCCCCTGGAACCACCGGTGACCAATAGGTTCATCACTTATTCTCCAGCCATCAATCGTTTCATTTCGTGGTCCTCGGGCCAGTACCGCTGGCGCTCAAAGGGCCGATGGATCACGTCGAGTTCCTCCGTCTGCGGCGGTTGTTCGACCACGAGGTGGGCGTTGGTTCCGCCGAATCCGTAGGAGCTGACACCGATGCGCCGCGGCGTTTTTGCTCCCCGCCGATCACCGGACCACGTTTCGACTCTCCGGGGCACCGTAAAGACACTGTCCTCGAGTTCGCAAGTCGGATTGGGGTGCTCGAAGTTGACCTGGGGCACCACGGCACCGCGTTCGACGAGCAACACCGCTTTGATGATGGCCGCCATGCCCGCCGCCGCCTCCAGATGACCGATCTGGGATTTCACCGACCCCAACCAGATCGATGCCTCGCCCACCCGCTTTCGATGAAATACATCGCGCAGCGCTCGGGCTTCGATGGCATCGCCCAATTCGGTGCCCGTACCGTGGGCCTCGATGGCGGCGATGGAGCGAGCGTCGACCTCGGCATTGGCCAACGCCGCTTCGATGACGCTTCGCTGTGCCCCGCCGCTGGGAGCGGTCAATCCATTGGTCCGACCGTCTTGATTGACCGCAGCTCCGCGAAAGACGGCCCGGATTCGGTCGCCGTCGTGCAGAGCATCCTGCAGTCGTTTGACGACCACCGCCGCGCATCCCTCGCCGCGCACATACCCATCGGCCCGCTCGTCGAAGGCATAACATCGCCCACCCGCCGAGAGCATCCGCGCCTGAGAGAAGACCACCGACAATTGGGGTGATAAGATCACATTGACCCCGCCGACGATCGCCGCATCACAGCGACCCGCCTCCAGATTCATCATCGCCTGGTCGATGGCCACCAATGACGACGAGCACGCCGTATCGACCACCGCACTGGGCCCCCGCAGATCGAGCCAATACGACAGGCGATTGGCGCTCATATTGGGCGCCATACCCGAGCCCGCCCGCACCGGGGGACCCTGGTACATGCGGGCGAAATCGCTGCCACTCTGAGCCATGAACACGGCGGTTCGGCTGCCGGCGAGTTGTTCTTTATCAAAACCGGAATCCTCCAGGGCCCGCCAACTGGTCTCCATGATCAGACGTTGCTGGGGATCCATGGCCCGGGCCTCCCGGGGCGAGACCCCGAAAAAGGAGGCGTCAAATTCGCGAAGACCGTCGATAAACCCCCCCCGATCGGTAGCCATGGTATCAAAGCCCGCGATTTCGGGATCGGTGAACGTTCCCGGCTTCCAGCGCCACTCGGGGACCGTCGTGATCGCCTCCTCACCGCCTTTTAAAAGCTCCCAGAAGGCGTCAATATCATCGGCGCCGGGCAACCGGCTGGCCATTCCCACCACCGCGAAGTGTTGCGGCCGGGTACCGTCCCTTTTGCTCCGCTTTGGAATCGCCGTCGTCGAGGGCTCGTCGACCGACTCTTGGTCCCCAAGATACGAGGCAAGAGCGGAGATCGTCGGAAAATCATAGAGCGCGGTGGCAGCGATTTCGACACCGAGCCACTGCTCCAACTCACCGACGAGGCCCACCGCCTCGGCAGAATCGATGCCGTAGGTGGAAAACGGGACATCCAATTCAATGGCCGACTCCTCGACCCCACCGGCGTCGGCAACCGCGGCGATGAGCCAGGCCTCGATCTCATCGCGTGCCCCCTCTTTTAATTCCTCGTCGACCTGGCCCTTGCCTGGTTCCGACGTCGCCTCGTGCCGCCCAATAATGGACAGCTCACCGTCGAGATAGGCCTGACCGGTGGCAAAGCGCTGGATCTTGCCGCTCGAGGTCTTGGGAATGGTCCGTGCTTCGATAAAGACCACCTCCCGGGGCACCACATCGTGGACCTCGGTGATTCGCCGCCGCACCCGCTTTGCCAGTTGCTCCAGGTCTTCGACCTGCTCCGACTTGACTTCCTGGACCATCACCAACTGCTCTTTTCCCTCGTCGCCCTGGATCGAAAACGCCGCTCCACATCCCGGACGGATCGCCGGATCCATGGTCTCCACCGTGGCCTCGATATCCTGTGGATAGTGGTTGGTTCCGCGTATGATGATCAGATCTTTTAGGCGACCGGTGATCACGACCTCGTCGTCGGCCAAGAGACCGAGATCTCCAGTGCGCAAAAACGGCCCCTCGCCGTCGGCCGCGGTGGCCTCAAAGTGCTCGGCGGTGAGCTCTTCTTTTTGCCAGTAACCAGGGGCGACGCTTCCCTTGCGCAACCACAGCTCTCCGATCTCACCATCGGGAAGCACCTGCCCGGTTTCGGGATCGACGATGCGCACCTCAAAATCCCCCATCGGCGGCCCGCAACTGACCTTTTGTCGGCCCTCGACGTCCACGGTCGTCACTTCGTCCATGGGGGGCACCACGGAGACCAAAAGCCCCACTTAGGCGAGCCCG
>SKPJ01000174.1 GCA_007119595.1 Myxococcales bacterium | reverse complement strand
TGACCGTTGTCGTCGGTCGACTGTGTAGAGTCCGCGTCTAAATCGAAGATGGTACGTAGATCATGGTGTTCCGTTTCGACGACGCGAAACTCCTCGCCACACTCCAATTGTACCCGCGAGGTGTCGATATATTGATTGCCTCGCAACTCCCGAAGTCGAAGGTTTACGGTCTGAATCTGTGACTCGTCGCTCGATAACTGCGTATAACACTCATAAAAACGAATCGCCCTCGGCAAATTGCGCAGGTGGCGATCGTAGAGTACTCCCAGATTGATATAGGGCACTGCGTCGGTGGGTTCGAGTTGCTGGGCCAGCAACAGATAGGTCTCAGCGTCGAGATAACTTCCGGCATACATCAAGGCGGTCCCCAGATTGCTGTACAGGGGCTGGGGCTCCTCCTGCTCGAAATGCGCCAGATATTGAAAGACCTTGGCTGCTTGACCGAAATTACTGGTCTGAATGTAAAATTCAGCCAATGCCCTTGCTACATCGGGTCCGCCGCCATACCGCAGCGCCTGACTGAAATAACGCTCGGCCTTGGCAAATGCGCCCAATCTCTGCGCGGAACGAGCCGCCCGGTAATACAGATCGGGATCTCGCGTTCCCTCCTCGATAGCAGCTTCATAGTAGGACATCGCCATGGAGTAATCCCCCAACTCCATGGCCCGATCACCTTTTTCCTGATGGCCCGTACAGCCCAGCCCAATCAAGACGATCGCCACCAAGACCACGCCCCACCCAAACGGAGCACCAATTGGCAATTTCCAATGCCGTAGCACCTTCCCCATATAGCCCTGCTTTTGTACTGATGGCTCAGTTGCGCGTGCGCGGATAGATTCCCTTGGATTTCATATCATTTTCCTGCTGCCGTGCCCATCGATTCTCCCGTGCTGTGCGCTCTGGGAAATGGGCCTCCAGTTCGTCCAAAATATCGCGCATCTCTCCGTACCGTTCGCGTTGATTGGCCTGGTGAAAACGCATCCGGCTTTCTTGAAATTTTCGGTCCAACTTCTCGCGGGCCATATCGTGCTTTTCGTGCCACTGATCCATCTCGGGAGGAATTTCATGGATACCCGCCTCCTCGAGATAGGCCTGGGTGATAAGCAGCCGCTCGTAGCCCTGGAATAAATTTCCGGTCTCAATGGCCTGTTGTTCAAAGAAGTTGAGGGCCCGCTGGTAATTTCTTTCCGCCTCCTGCTCACAGGACGCACGATCGATGCAACTGACAGAAATTGCGACCGGTTCCTGCTCCTCCACCGAGCGCTGCTGGGTTTGAACCACCCCACCGTCGTCGCCCCCTCCCGCGGAGAGTGCCACGAAAAGCATCACCGCTGCGCCGGCGAGTCCGACGATAATGATCGCGGGATTCGATCCCTCTTTGTTCTTTTTCTTTCCCTCCCGAATCCGCTCAAAATTTGACTTCGCTGCCGCCGCTTGTTCACCTGCCGCTTCCTCCTCTTTGGACGCCGCAGCGATCTCGTCCCAGGAGATGATATCCGGTCCCTCGTCTTCCTCGTCGTCGTCCTGGTCGGGCTCATCGAGATCACTGCCGGTATCTCCGTCCACACCACTGCCGAGGCCACTGAACTCGCTTAGACCGGAGCCACCACTGGGCTTGGGGGGCGCCTGGTGAGAGCGGAAGCGAATGGTGTATTTACCCAGCGTTATGCCCGTTCCATCGTAGAGATCGGTTTCCGTCGACTCAACGGGCTGTCCGTCGACAGCGGTCAGGCCGCCTCGAGACAACACCACCAGCTGAAACGCCCCGCCTCCCTGATGAACGATCAATGCATGCTGTCTGGATACCGTCGGATGATCCAAGATGAAGTCCGAACTGCGATCCCGCCCAATCGAGATCGAATCGCTCTCAAAGGACGATTGTTGAACTTGACCGCCCTGCTCGAATTCCAGCCAAAATGATGCCATGCCCTAATTCCGTTGCCACAAGTTGGTTTGGTTGTACAAATTGCTCTTCGAAGCTGGTCTCACCGAGTGGGCGGCCCCGTCTAGAAGGTGCCCTCGCCCATCACCTGCAAGGTCATCGCTCCTACCACCACCAGAACAACGGCTCCAAAGATAAACATCAACGGGAGCAAGATTTTGACCGCTGCCTGACTGGCTGCTTTCTCGATCTTGGCAGTACGTTTGTTTCGGATCGTCTTTACCTGAATCTCGAGGACTTTCACCAGCGGCGTACCTCGTTTTTCGGACTGCAAGATCGCTCCCACCATGGTGTCTAGATAATCGGAGTTGACCCGAGCACATAGATTCAACAGAGCGTCTGAACGGGCCGTACCAACACGCATTTCCTGCAAGACCACGCCCAGTTCCTGAATCATGGGATCGTCGGGATTTTGTTGCTGGCCACGCTCGACGACTCGATCGACGGCGGTCATAAAATCAAGACCGGCGCGCATCGACAACAACAACAAGTCCACCGTGTAGGGAAGGCGAAGATCCAACTCCAACAAGCGCTCTGAAATGGTGCTATTCAACTGAATATAGGGCAGGGCCAGCGAGATAAATCCGGCCAAAATAGACAACCCAATATTTGGAGCCTCTCCGATCATGAGGGTAAATAAGAGCATAAAGATCGTGGTCCCCACGGCCACCACGCAGCACATCCCGAGAAACTCGTTGGGTATAAAGGCCCCAATATATCCAGATTTCTTCAATTTATCACTGAGATCTTCGCGAAACTCCCGAATATTGAAGATCAAAAATTTATCGGGAAGAATTCGCATATAATGGGCAAATAGCTTCACCATCGGAAGGATCAAGGCATACAACTCATTTTCCTCGAGCAACCGTTTTCGCTTGGTGAGGCGATAGCCGAAGATCTCATCTTCCTCGATCTTCTCCGGTACGAATCCCCACACGAAAAGGGCGAAGGCAATAAAGATGGCTATGATCGCCAACACCAGGATGAGCTGAGTCTCCATCATGACAGTCACCACCTCGTTGCATATGCGGCACAAAGTTGCGCACGCACCAATGATTCCTCGATCTTTACACGTCGATCTGCATGATTTTCAAAATCATGAGCACTCCAACGATATTCATAATCGCCGCGGCGGCCAATACCAGATACCCGATCAACGTCTCAAATAAGGGCGTGATCAGGTCGGGGTCCAGAAAGTAGAAAACGGTCAAGACCACACCGGGCATCAATCCCATCACCCAGGCCTGCATCCGTCCCTGAGCCGTTTGCGAATCGATCACTCGTTCCAGGCGGTAACTCTCTCGAATGGTGCCAGCAATCTCCTCCAGAATCTCCGAGATATTACCACCGACCGTTCGTCCGATCACCAGCGCCGAGATGGCCAGTCCCAGGTTCCGCGAGGGAATCCGTTTGCGCATATTGACCAATGACTCATCGAGGGGCGTTCCCAACCGGTACTCTTTGAGCATCACGCCGAATTCCTGACTCAACGGTGGCCCCATCGAGTTGCATACATCCTGGATCGCCTCCGGAAGGGAGGGATTGGCCTTGAAGCTATTCGACATATACACCATGGCCTCTTCGACCTGCTCGTCGATTTCTTTGAGTCGGTCATTCCACTTTTTCTTTAAGTACATGCGGGGAAAGAAGATCCCGGCAATCACCCCCATAATCACCCCCAAAATACCCATCACCATGAAGCCAAACACCACGGCGAATACAAAGAAAGCGGCGTGATAAATCACGAATTCTTGAGGCGAGATGGGCAAAAATAGCCGGTGTATTTCCTTGCCAATCATGCGCTCATACACACCGCGCTCGGTGGCTACTTTATTACCCACCCAATCGCCACCGGCCCATACCAACAAAAAGCCAGCGGCAAACCCCAGTATCAATGCGATCCAAAGATATGTCACAGTCAATATCCCTTCCGAAAAGAGTCTGTCCAGCTTCCAATCCGCCGGTGCACTCGAGCTAGACTCGAACCGCGGGCACCTTCAGGGCATAATGAGCATCGCCTACGATTGTAGACTCGCATCTCGAAATTCGCAAACCACCCCGGGGGCGAACAGGCTCCACCCATATCAGTATTCTGGGCAAAACACATCGCCACCAGCGATGATCGGGACGCGTTGAAGCTAAAAGAAGTCGTCTTCGGAGGCCAGGCCCATGACCAAAAACTGGTTGAGAAAGCTCGGCAAATATCCGGTGGCTCGATGATAGCCATGGACGGTGCCTTCCTCGTCGGTGTGGGTCTGTCGATAGCGATAGATATCCTCGATGGTGACGAACCCGTCCTCGTTGAGCTCAATGACCTCTGAGATATAGGTGACCCGGCGGCTTCCATCGACGAATCGAGTCTGTTGAACGATGACGTCCACCGAGTTGGCGATCTGTTCGCGGATCGCCCGCGTCGGCAATTCCATTCCACTCATCATCACCAGTGTCTCCAATCGGGCAATCGCTTCAACGGGACTGTTGGAGTGCACCGTGGTCATCGAGCCATCGTGACCGGTATTCATTGCCTGAAGCATGTCCAATGCCTCGCCACCACGACACTCCCCGACAACGATCCGGTCGGGACGCATACGCAATGCATTTTTCACCAGCTCACGGATACCGATTTCACCTTCCCCCTCCAGATTGGGGGGTTTGGTCTCCAGACTGATGACGTGTTCCTGGTAGATCTGCAGTTCGGCGGCATCTTCAATGGTCACGACTCGCTCGGTGGGTCCGATGAAACTGGACAACACGTTGAGCAGCGTCGTCTTACCGGAACCAGTACCACCGGAGATGACGATATTCTTTTTGGCCCGCACCGCCCGGGCCAAAAACTTGGACATATCGGGGGTCAGGCTTCCAAAATCGATCAAGTCGTCGATCTGGAGCCGTTCGTCGGGAAATTTACGAATGGTCAAACAGGGATCTTTAAGCGCCAGTGGCGGAATCACGGCGTTGACTCGTGAACCGTCGGCCAGACGAGTATCGACCAGCGGTGTCGACTCGTCGATCCGTCGTCCCCGGGGAATGACGATCCGCTCGATGACGGTCATCATCGCCTTTTCATCGTTGAAAAACCGATCGGTGAGCACGATCTGGCCCTCTAACTCGCAATAGATGTGATTGCGATCGACGACCATGATCTCGGTGACCCCTTTATGCTTTGTCAGATCCTCGATCGGACCCAGTCCGCATACCTCGTCCATCATCTCCTTGAACACCTCGTCGGGGGTGTAGGGATTGGGGACTTCGTGACTGCGGCGCTTGAGCAATTCCTTGAGTTTTTCAGACACCTGGCGCACCACCCTCGGCGAGCTGT
>SKPJ01000180.1 GCA_007119595.1 Myxococcales bacterium | reverse complement strand
GTGTTCTGCGGCGTCGGCGGGTGTCCTGTTTGACGTCTGCACCGCGCTGTTGGCTGGCCGATGGACTCGGTGTTCTGCGGCGTCGGCGGGTGTCCTGTTCGACCTCTACACCGCGCTCGTCGCGGGCGCTCGGGCCATCACCGGTGCGGAGGCGGTCCTGAGCTCTGGAGGAGGAGTCGGAACTCGTAGAGGAACGCTGTCGGTTTTGTCGATCGCTGCGCTCGGGACGGTTGGTGACCCGACTCGGTGTCCGGGTTGGTCGTCGATCCCGTCGGGCGTCGACGCCGCGTTCGTCGCGGGCGTCCGGACTGTCGCCGGTGCGGAGCCGGTCTTGTTCATTGCTGGAGGAGGAAGAAGAGGAGGAACTCGACGATGAGCTCGGTCTGGGAACGCGTTCGGGACTACGCGGAGGCCGGGGCGTGGTGCGCTCCGGCTGAGATCGCACCCGGGTGGGGCGTCGCGTGCTGCTGGAGCTGGAGCTGCTACTGTCGTTGGAGCTGGAGCTGCGCTCTGAGCGGGAGCGACGAGTGCGGGAACGCGAGGAGTCATCGTCGTCATCGTCGGAGTCCGAGCTGCGGGCTGAGCGCGATCGGCGCGCCGAGCGACTCCGCGACGCTTCGTCGCTATCGTCGCTGTCACTGGAGCTGCCGAGGGAGGGATCGACGCGCTGGATGCGCTGGGCCTCGGCATCGTCGGCCAGCAGTTGAACTCCCGGAGCTGTCAACAGAAGGGCCAGTCCAAAAATCAAAATTTGTTTCGAGTGCGATAACATGATCATCTCCCTCGTTCAGCAGCATCGTTGCACGGCATCATTGGCTGTCTCATCGAATTTGACTGCCGAGGTCGGTGGATTATTCAACGGCGAGTTGAAGAGTTGAGATAGACGATCGAAATTGGCACGTCGATCGGCGCAAAGCCGACGGCATTCGCAGCGGTTATGGGGAGTCGAGCTGACCTTCTGTGTTTCGGCCCCAGCATTGGAGTTGAGCGCCAGTGCCGATGGCACAGGTGTGATTGCGACCGGCGCTGAGTTCGGTGAACGAACCCGATGGTGCGGCGAGTTCGCCAAAGGTATTGCCGCCGGAGCAGTGGATCTGATCCTCTGTATCGATGGCGCAGGTGTGGGATTCGCCGGCGGCGACGCTCACAAATTCAGTGCTGGCGCTGGCGGAGGGTTCGTGATCGTCTGCGTCGCGTCCCCAGCAGTCGATCGCGCCGGAGGAGTCGACAGCACAGGTGTGGAAGTTTCCGGCGCTAATCGCGGTGTACACACCGGAGGGAGCCTCGGTCTGATGGTGGTTATCACGGCCCCAACATTCGATCTGACTACCGACGTCGATGGCGCAGGTGTGTTGCCCCCCGGCGCTTATCTGATCGAAGGCCCCGAAGGGGGCATTACTCTGGTCGTAGGTATTGTCGCCAAAGCAGTGAATTTGATTCGATGTATCGATGGCGCAGCTGTGCAATCCGCCGGAGCTGATGGAGGAGAAGCTCTCCAGGGTTGAAATCGACCAATCAGTGGTATCGACGCCCCAGCAGTGGAGCTGGTCGTCGGTGTCGATGGCACAGGTGTGGAAGCTGCCGGCGCTGATCTGTGAAAAGGAGCCGCTGGGAGCATCGGTTTGCTGGTCGGTATTTTGACCCCAGCACTGGAGATGATCATCGGCGTCGATGGTACAGGTGTGGAAACCACCGGCGGAGACATCCACCACACAATCACCGGTCTCGGTCCACTGGTATTGGGAGACCAGGGGATGGCAAATCGCGCAGGGGTTGTCGGGGTTTGATTCGTTGCTCTCGAAGCACTGTCCTTCGATGAGACACCGGCCCGGCTGGACGGCGTCGCTGTGGCAGGAGCCACCGGCGCAGCCGGCCTCGTCAGTGCACGACAGGCCGTCGTCGCATGGAATCTCGTCGGTGTTGCGGTGACAAGCTGTGGTCTGCTGCGTGGCCTGGTCCGGATCGTAGTCGCAGACAGATTCTTCCGTGCAGACCTCGGGAACGGACTCCACCAATTGTTCTCCCTGTTCGGCACAGATATCATCGGGAAATTCACATTCCCCGATTTCCTGTATCAAGGGCTCGCCACAATCATTGTCCGTGTCGCATTCCCGATCTTCACCGGGCCCGGTATCGGAGGGAGTGTGGTTGTTGTGAGGCTCTGCGGTGTCATCGCTCGGCGGTGGGTCGACATCCGGTGGTGAGTCGAGGTCACCTTCGACATCGCCTCCAGCATCGGCGGGTCCCGGAGCCGGAAGATCGACACAGACGCCGTCGCGTACGGCCAAGCCGCCGCCACGGACGCAGCGTTGGGAAGAAGCGCAATCGCCATCGGAGCTACAATTTGCATTGGGAGAAATCGTGCACCCCGCCGCCGCCCCGATGCCGACGATGACAATCGTTCCCATCGCGAGAGCGTGCATTGCCAGATCGTGCAGATGTGCAGGCCATCGAGACATAAGATCAGTCACCACGTGATCGATGTGGACACACCGCGTGGGGTCAACCCAAGGGCGAATCCAGGCTCACCTGATTCGCTGTCACCGAAGTCGAGAAGTTGCAGCACCAATCCACCGCCGACGAAGGTCAATCCTCCCAGATACAAAAATGCGTTGAGCTTGCGGGCCGAGGAGGCGTCGGATTCGAGCTCCAGGACTCGCTCGTGGTTGCCCTCATTCTGGGCCTGAGCGATCTCGGTGCTCCGGCTGCCTGCGCGATAATCGACGACAGCCCCTCCCAGCAACATCACCGACCCGAGTCCGAGGGCGCCGTAGCTGGCCAGAGAGAGCCAGTCAGATGGCGGCTCATCGATCTCCTCAGTGACGAGAGAGATACTGGATTCCACCGTTTCGTGGGGTTTCGCTATCAGTACTTCGGAGTGGGTTTGAAATCCGTCGGCGGAGGCATTGATGCCGACTTCGCCGGCTTCGACTTCGCCTTCAAAGGGACATTCCACCATCTCACCATCGATACGAAGCTCTGTGGAAGCCGGTTCGCAGCGCACGCGCAGGGTCGCTGTTTCTGCACAGTCTTGACGAGCCTCATCGAGCCCCGAGCGGGCCTGGTGGCGCTGTTCGTCGTCGATATCGTCTCGTTGCAACAACGCTTGAAATTCGGATTCGGCTTGCGAGCAACGCTCCCAGGCCAGGTAGGCGCTGGCGATGCTCACCGATAAGCGGGGGTGATCGATGAGTTGGCGGGCCTGGTCGAGGTGTTCAATGGCAGTTTCATAGTCCCCGGTGTCCAGGCTTTGTCCACCTTGAGATAGATGATGCTCAAAGGTCTCGAGATCCTCGGCGGGAAGATCTTGGGCTTTCGCATCGGAGAAGGCAAAAGACGTCAAAACGACCGCGACGATTGTCGTCGTCATCAGGTGGCGTACCAAAACGGCGTGGAGCGTCTTCATGAGCAGTCCTCAATTAGAAATTCAGATGTCGATCGAGCATATGATCGACCGATGATCCTGTATCCTCCTCCTCATCGTCTTCATCACTTTCCACCACTTCTTGCGGCTCGTCGGGAGGAGCGGAGGGTGGCTCCGATGGTGAGGAAGGAGGCTGTTCCGGTGGCTGTTCCGGCGGTGGTTCCGGTGGTGGTTCCGGCGATGGCTCTCGGACGACGGGTTCCGGCTGTGGTTCCGGTAGCTCTTGAAGGGCCACGAAATGATCTGTGTCGTCATCTGTAAGTTGGAGCACCGCGTCTTCGTAGCCCTCCATTTCGAGGCGGATTTCTCTCGGTAATTCGCGGTGTTCGAATTCCGCGACAAAATCCGTCTCTCCCACGACTTCACCCTCGTTCCACAGAGTAGCGCCCGAGGGATCGCTGGCGACCTGCACGCGAACCGTCGTGTCTTCTTCACTTTCTGCGTGGGCCACTTCATCGAGCTCGTCGTCGCCATCGGCGTCCTCTATTGGTTGCGCCGTCGATGGATCGTCGGTGGCGGCCAGAATTTCGGCGTTCGATTCGGGGTCGTCATCGAAAAATAACAGCGGCACAGCAATGGCGATGACCACCACAGCAAAAAGTGAAGCACCGAGGATCGCCAATTTTTGTGGGTCCCTGCGGACTTTCTGGAGCGTCGATGCAGATGGCTGC
Source organism: Myxococcales bacterium (assembly GCA_007119595.1). GTDB lineage: Bacteria > Myxococcota_A > Bradymonadia > Bradymonadales > Bradymonadaceae > SLJM01. The sequence goes on along the minus strand of SKPJ01000180.1, from coordinate 13,107 downwards.
TCTAAAGCCCGGTTGGCGCCGAACTGATTTGAGGGTTGCGGCGAGGATGTATCGGTGCTCGATGGCGATGAAGAGGTGGCGATGCCGGGCGGCGTTTCATCGCGGGATATCTCTGTTGATTGGGAGGAACCGTGGTTTGGCGGTGGGGGGGTTAGGTCTCGTTCGGGACTCGTGGGGCCAACATCGGGAGCCGGTGATGGCTTCGTGTACTTGGAGGATGGAGGAGTGGTTGGTAGGGCATTGGGAACCTTCGATGCTCCCGATGAAAACTGATTTTGCGCCGGTGTTGTCCCAGAGTTGCTGGTCGAAGCAGTTTTTTTGTAGCCCGGTGGCTCGGGAAATTGAGAGGGGATCTGGGCTTTGGTGGGACCGGCGTCGAAGTCCCCTTGTGGGGCATCGTCGGGTTTAATATTGCGCGACGAGCCAGTGTCAGAAGGTGGCTGATTGGAGTTGTCGTTGGTGTCTAGCGGCTGACGAGATTTCTCCGGTTGTGGAAGTCTCGAAGGACGCGCTGCCCGGGTGGGTTCCGCGGAGAAGTCAGCGTTGGGATCGGTTGCGAAGATCTCCGTGGGGTTGCCTTCGAATTCCTCCGGGAGCTCGTCGATGGCGGGGAGCATCTCTCGTGTTGGCGGAGGCTCTTCGGTATCGTGAGAGGTCGTCGGAGGGCCGTCGTCGGTGTCCGTGGTCTCGGCGCCGAGCATGGTGGTCGGTTCGTTTCCGAATCTGGTGTTGTCCGGTAGCTCCGGCAACGACGGCAGCGACGGCAGCGACGGAGGAGTTCCTTGGTTGGAGACAGCGGTATGCTGCGGTGCCTTTCGCAGCATATCGAGGCTGGTGCTCTTTTCCTGTTTCGCCAACTCCTCGAGTAGGCTCGGGGACGTGGTTCCAACCGGGTCCGGAATCTGGGCCTCCGTCAATGTCAGATTGGGGGTCCCCTGCTGGGCAGCTTCCAGTGCTGCATACAGCGCATCGGCATCGACATAACGATCGTCGGGATGTTTGGAGGTCGCCCGGCGGATGACGTTGCCCAATGGAGTGTGCACCAGGGGCTCCGGGATGGGCACCGGTTTTTTCAAATGCTTGAGTAGGGTCTGGGCGATGCCGTTTCCGTCGAAGACCCGCTGGCCGGTCAGCATTTCCAAAAACACCAATCCCGCCGCGTAGATGTCGGCGGCCTTTTTATTGGTCTTGGCGCTGGAATCGACCATGGTCTCCGGCGCCATATACGAGGGGGTGCCCGTAAATTGACCGGTGGCGGTCACCTGGGTTTCACCGGAATTGAGGAGCTTTGCGATTCCGAAATCCAGCAACTTGACGATCTCTTTTCCCCGTCGACTGGTGCCGACGAAGACATTCGACGGCTTAAAATCGCGGTGAACGACGTCATGGCTGTGGGCTTCGGCGAGGCCGTCGATCATCTGCAGCCCCAGGTTGAACAGCCGGTCCGTCGAAAGCGGGGCCTCCCGGGAGATGATGTCCTTTAGCTCCTCCCCGTCGAGCAATTCCATGACCAGGTACAGGCTTCCGTTGTCCGTCTCGCCCACGTCGTAGACCCGCACGATATGGGGATGGTCAAACATCGTGGCCACCTGGACTTCGCGCATAAAGCGAGCTGCGAAATCATCGCGGGCGGCGATATGGGGGTGTAATAACTTGACGGCGACACCGCGGCCGGTGCGCAGTTGCTCCGCCCGCATGATCACACCCATTCCCCCGCTGGCGAACGCTTCCGTCAGCCGGTAACGCCCATCGATCACTTCACCCGGTAGCGGCAGACGACCGATATGGGGGTTGTTGTCGTTAATTCCCATGGAGGTCGCAGCGTCCAGAGGGTAGCGAGCTGGCAGATGTTTTCGTCGCGAATCGTCGGCATCGAGCGTCGCCGTAGCCCGGAGACGGAGTCGCTCCGCAACTACGGGATTGACACTCCTCGCAGGCGTCGCCCGGCCGCAGCAAATCGTTGGAGAATAATCTCATCGTATCGACGTCGAAATTGGTTCCAGACTCACCGCAAACAGCGACGTTAAATCCTCGGTGAGGAGTCCGTTGGCATCTCGCATTGAAAGTAGCATTCCCATTCAATGGTGGTCAACGATGGCAGGTGTCTCGATGGACTTGGCATCGGTTGCTTGGGAGTGCGTTGCGTTGAGGTTTGGAAGTGACTTCCACATCCAACACGAGGCGCCATGGAGCAACTTCTCATCTTGAGCCGGCGGGACTACGACGCGGTGATCTTCGATCTCGACGGAGTGATCACCGATACCGCCGTGACCCACCGAAGAGCCTGGAAAGAGGTCTTCGACGAGTTGTTGCATCACCGTTGCGGCACGGGGTTTGATCCATTCACCGACGAGGATTACCAGCGCTTCGTCGATGGAAAGCCGCGCCTGGACGGGATTCAAAGCTTTTTGTCGAGTCGGAATATCGAATTCGATTCGGGCAGCGAAGATGCCGATCCGGGCTTCGATAGCATTGCCGCTTTGGGAGCCGAAAAAAACCGGCGTTATCGAAAGCGGTTGGCCCACGGTGAGATCGACGTCATCGGCGATTCACTGCAATTGGTCAAAGAACTTCATACCGCGAATTTCTTGTTGGGATTGGTGTCGTCGAGCCGGAACGCAAAATTGGTGCTCCACTTGTTGGAGATCGGCGAGTGGTTCGGAGTACGGATCGACGGTGTCACGCTCGCTGAAGAGGGCCTGCGTGGAAAACCTGCTCCCGATATGTTCCTGGAGGCCGCCCGGCGCCTTGGGACCCGTGCCGAACGGGCGGTGGTCGTAGAGGACGCCGAATCGGGGGTGGAGGCCGGACGGGCCGGAGGTTTCGGGCTGGTGATAGGGCTTGCCGCCGACGCCGAACGTCGCCGGGCTCTGATGCAGGCCGGTGCCGATGTCGCCGTCGAGAGTTTGTCGGCTTTCGATGTCAGTGGTTGACCCCGGTGGTGTGCGCGCTGATCTTTGGAAGTGCCAATGGGTTGTCGGATGGAAACCACTTTTGCCCGCATCGGAGTAAAGAATGTGGGGTAGACAAGGGACGACGGTATGGCACGAGGAAGAGCACCACGCAGCGGGAGAGAAGATCGCGATGAGCAGACCGTTCCCGAGCGAGTGGAGATCCTGTCGCCCAAACACTATGACGCGGTCATCTTCGAGCTCGACGGAGTGGTGGCAAATACGGTTTCGCTGCACTTTATGGCCTGGCAGAAGACCTTCGACGCCCTGTTGCGAACCCTCGACGGGCGTCGGTTTGAACCTTTTAATCGCCAGGAGTTTCGACAATTCGTGGATGGGAAACCGCGTGACGAAGCGATTCAGAGTTTTCTCGACGCCCGCAATATCACCCGCCCTCTGGGAGAGCCTTTGCCGGCGGCCGACGAGGCGCTGACCCACGATACGGACTCGGTGTACGGATTGTCGAAGATGAAGCGTCGTCACTTCGTCCAGGCCATCGAGTCCGGGCAACTAAAGGTCGACGACGAGGCCGTGGAGTTGCTTCATCATCTGGTGCAGGCGGGCATGAAAACGGCCGTCGTCTCCCCGAGCGAGCATACGACTCGGATCCTCAATATCCTCGATCTCGAGCCGTTGTTCGATGTCGTCGTCGACGCCTCCACATTTGCCGAGGAGGGGCTGTCCGGCAAACCGGGATCGGATATATTCTTCGAGGCCCTCACACGGCTGCAGGTGACCCGAGACCGGACGGTGATCGTGGAAAGCGATCGCCCGGCGATCGAAGCGGGGCGGGGAGCCGGCTTCGGACTGATCGTGGTCAAGGCCGGTGATGGCGCCGAGAAAAAGCGCTTCTTGCGGCGCGGCGCCGATCTGGCGATCGAGGGGCTCGCCGATCTGGAGGTGCGGCAGTAGCCGGCGATCATCGATCTTGCCACTGCAGCACCGGTCGCGGCGGACCGTCGGGTGCAACTCCCATCTTCCAGGTGCCGCCGTCGTCGAAATTCCAGTTTCCGAAGCTGTCTTCGTTGGCGAAGTCGCTGGTGGACAGGCCCGTACCTCCGTCACTGTCTTCCACTTCGCTGGTCTCGGTATCCCAGTAGGAGCCGACGATGGTGCTGTAGTGATTTTCTCCGACGAGTCCGCCGTATGCGCCCCCGCTTAACGCTCCGAGCCATGAACTGTCGATGAAGCCGGAAGCATAGGAGTTGGATATTAGGCCAAAACTAACTTCGGTTGGCGCCAAGATTCCTACGAGGCCTCCCAGGGCGGCGGCGTTGAATCCGGCGCTTTCAAACGTGATATCACCGGTGGCGTAGCAGTTGGCGATCTCTCCGTGACTGATTCCGGCGAGTCCACCCAAATAGACAGGTGAGTCGCTCGTGAGCGGAAGCTCGATATCACCGACCAGATTCGCTGCGGAAAAAGACTTGGACACATTGGCGTCTGCGCCATTTGCACCGACGAATCCTCCGGCAGCCACAACTACGACCTCGAACTGGTCGACGTCGACATCAATGGTCACGGATCCCGTGGTGCCGGAGCTCGTTATGGGACCATAATTCATCGCTGCCAACCCCCCGGCGAATAGTGGGGTATCCTCATGGGAGACTTCTTGCTCGACGAGGGAATCGTTCAACTCGGCGGCGAGATCGCCTGAGGCGATACAGTTTTCGATCTCGCCGTAATTCACGCCAACCAATCCCCCGAGAAAGGAGGTTCCCCTGAGGTCGACTTCGACTTCACAATTGGTGATGACCCCCTCATCGGCATTTACGCCGACAAGTCCCCCCATAAAAGCACCGAATCCTGCGACTTCATCGATGGTCCCATGGAGGGTGACGTCCGTGATTTCTCCCTCGTTATATCCCACCAGTCCGCCGCTGAATAAATTGCTGCTGAAACTTACGGCGTTGACGGTGAGATCGGAAATTTTGGCCTGCTGGCCCAGGTGGCCGAAGATTGCGGTCCCCGTTCTGGGATTTCCGGAGCTCGATATGATTGGACTTTGCAACGCATAGCCATTGCCGTCGAACGTACCCTGAAAGGGGTCGTCGTGGTGGATGAGAATTTCGACCTCACCGCTTTCTTCGGAAACTGCTTCGTCGAGCTCGATCTCATCGGGCCCGAGAGCGGCGATGGGCTCGATGGATCCACTGAAGGAGATATCACTATGCATGCGATAGTGGGCATCCAGCGCTTTTTCGGAGGCGATATTGCGGAAATGGGACTCCGTGCAAATTCGGTACGGGGCATCCGATGTACCCTCGCCGCCACCGAAGGGGGCGCCGTCTTCATCACAACAGGACTGGTCTTCGGGTATGCACTGGCTTCCACAGAGGTGTTGGTTTGTGTCGCAACAGAGTTGGTCATCCGGGATACATTGGCCGTGGCATTCCTGGTCGCCGTCGTCGCAGGGGATTTGGAAGGCGTATTCGCCGAGGTTGCCGAAGAGCCCGTCACACCCAGTGATGGCGAAAAATACCAAACACCACATAAATAGCATCGTACGCTGGTGGCGAATCAACTGCATGAAATCCCTATTCGTCTTGCCACTGCAGCACGGGGCGAATTTGCCCATCGATGCTATCCGACATCTCCCAGACGTCGTTGAAGTCCCAGCCGCCGAAATGGCCGTCTTGATCGCTGAATTCACTGGATTGCAGGGAAGTTCCGTGGGCACTGCTGAGTTGATTGGTAGTGTCGACATCCCAATACGACGACTCTTCGGCACCACTACCTGCCGCCGTCAATCCCCCGGCGAGGGAGACATTGGCGACCTCGCCCATGGCATAGCTGCGGACGATGGAGCTCCCAGTTTGATGAAAGGCCGCCAAGCCACCGAGAATATCGTGGCCCGAGACGTCTCCGGTGGCGTAGGAGTCGACGATAGAACCCAGGTTGACACCTGCCAGGCCGCCCAGATAGTCCACACTGGGGGCGTTGACGTCGCCGCTTGCCATCGACCTCTCAATGGCTCCGGCGTTGTTGTTTTGCCCGACCAGTCCGCCGATGTCTCGAGATTCGCCGCCGACGTCGGCGCTGGCGCTCGACTCCTCGATCACTCCATCGTTGAGTCCCACCAATCCACCGACGAAGCTCTGTTCTCCGAAGACGGAGCCGCCGGCGTGGCAACCGGAGATCAGGTCGAGATTGGTTCCCGCCAGACCACCGACGAATTCGTCTTCACCGGAGACGGTGGCCGTGGCCTCAGAGTTTCGGATTACGGCCTGGTTTTGCCCGACCAATCCGCCGACGGAGCCGTCGACACCACTTACGACAGCGGTGGAGTTGGAGTCTTCGATGGTCCCGTTGTTGAGTCCCGCCAGTCCACCGGTAAAGAGTTCGAGCCCCGCTACGTTGCCGGAGGCGCTGGAATTGTTGACGGAGGCCGAACTCTGGATTCGACCGACCAATCCTCCGGTCTGGTATTCCCCGGTGACATCGACCGCGGCGCTGGAGTCGTTGATTTGGCCCGGCGAGGAGTTGAGGCCGGCCAGACCACCGACGTACTCTTCGCCGACCACTGTGCCCTCTACGCTGACATTGGAGATGATGCCCTGGTTGTCCCCGGTGACACCACCTATCCATGATTCCCCTTCGATGTCGACCTCGGCGAAGTGGACGTTGCGTACTTCCCCGTCACTCGAGATCCGCGAGATGAAACCAACGGTGGAGTCATTGGATAGCCAGGACACGCCGCGTATCTCAAACCCATTTCCCTCAAAGGTGCCGCTGAAGTTTGGAAGGGGCGAAAATTCGTCGTACCCTTCGGCAGGAAGGTCGATATCTGCGGCCAATGAAAAATAGCTATGCGGAGCGCTTCGGACCTCGTCGAGGTGCCCGGCGGTGCAGATGGTATAGGGATCGCTGGAGGTGCCTGCTCCCTCGTCGTAGAGCCCAATCGAGGCGTCGCAGGCGATCTGGCCTTCACAGATGCCGTTGATGCATCCGTCCTCGCATTCATTGTCGCAACTTCCACAGTGCTCGGGATCGTTGTCCAGATCGACGCATTCGTCTTGGCAGGCCTCTAAATCACCGTCGCAGACAAAGGAGCATGTGCCGGAGTCGCAAAGGGCAGATGCGTTGTCGACGCTGGTGGAGCAGGGGTCGCCGCAGCCGCCACAGTGGTCGAGACTGTTGTCGAAGTCGACGCACTGGTCCTGACATTGCTCAAAGCCAGAGTCGCAGACAAAGGAGCATGTGCCGGAGTCGCAAAGGGCAGATGCGTTGTCGACGCTGGTGGAGCAGGGATCACCGCAGCCGCCACAGTGGTCGATGTTGTCATCAAAGTTGACGCATTGGTTTTCACAGAGATCAAATCCCGTATCGCACACAAAGGAGCAAGCACTGCCGTCGCAGATCGGGGAGGAGTTGTCGATGTCGGTGGTGCAGGAGTTAGAGCACTCACCGCAGTGGTTGAGATCTTCGTCGGTATCGACGCATCCCCCGTTGCAGTCGGTCAACTCGTCGGGACAGTCGGCGGTGCATTCACCGAGGGCGCACACCTCTTCACATTGGGTCCCACATTCGCCGCAGTGCTCCGGATTGGCGTTGAGATCGACGCATTCGCCGTTGCATTTTTCGTAGCCACTATCGCAGACGAAATCGCAGGTGCCATCGGTGCAGATGGGAGATGAATTGAGCGGAGGATCGTCACATTCGTTGTTACAACTTCCGCAGTGGTTGAGATCGCTGTCCAGGTCGACGCATTCGCCGAAGGGATCTTCGCAAAAGGTCAATTCTTCCGCACAACTCTCTTCGGCGTCGGCATCTTGAATATCCGTGTCGGTTACATCGGGAGGGGGAATATCCGTGTCGTCGGCATCGCGATGCTCGATGCCTGTATCGTCGACATCGGGATGCTCGATGCCTGTATCGTCGACATCGGGATGCTGGATATCGGTATCATCCGTATCATCGGATGCATTGCTCACGTCATCGATAGCGCCGTTGGCATCGAAACCCACGTCGGGTTCGAATCCTGTACCAGGATCGACGCAGACCGAGTCACGCACGAAGACTCCACCACTGCTCAAACACTCTTGATTGCCGGGACAATCGTCGTCGGAGGAGCAGTTGGCTTCCACGCTCAGTGTACACGCCATCAAAAGTGAGCTGAGCACAATCCCGAGATAGATATAAAATCGAGGGGCTGGGATCATTGTCGGAGGTCATATTCCGAAGAGAAAGGTTGTATCGTGAACACCCTACGGAAGGAGGCGCAAAATTGGAAGGAATGACGTGGGGAAAACCTCCTACCGTCACTGCAATACGGGTCGCAAATTTCCGTCGAGGGCAGTCGACATTTCCCATATACTACCGAAATTCCACCCCGAAAACTCACCGGTGTTGCCAAATTCACCGGTGGTCAGTGGATCGCCGCCGGCGCTGGTATTATGGCCGCTGGTCTGAGTATCCCAGTATGAAGCGGTGACCGAGCCCGCGGAGCCGGCAATGAGTCCTCGGGCGTGGTCCGAGGCCTGGGAGTTGCCGATGGAGTGACAGCGATTGACGGAACCGCTTTCGCTATTGCTTCCGACGAGTCCGCCAGCCCACTCGTCGGCGTGGACGTTGCCGGTGGCATAGCAATCCAGCAGGCTTCCCTGGTTGATGCCCACCAGGCCACCGACGGCCTCGGCGCTGGTCGCCGTGACGTTACCTCGCGCCGACGACCGAGAGACGGAGCCGTCTTCGTGGTTAAATCCCAACAGGCCCCCGATGCTATTTTCACCGCTGCTGGTGACGTTGCCCTGGGCCTGTGATTGTTGGATGGAGCCCTCGTTGACACCGACGAGCCCGCCGACGTGGGCGTCTCCGCCGTGGACCGCACCGGAGGCGGTCGATGTGTTGATATCTCCACTGTTGATTCCAACCAGCCCGCCGATCAGTGTCTCGTCGCCGTCGACGTCGCCAGTAGCCTGACAGTTGGAGATGGTGGCGCCGGCGGTGTTTCGCCCCGCCAGCCCGCCGACATGGCTGGTACCATTGACGGCGCCTTGGGCGCTGGAATTGGAGATCTGATCGCCGTTGGTACCGACCAGTCCGCCGGCGGCGTGGTTATTGGCGCTGACTGTACCGGATGCGGTGGAGCTGCTGATCGATCCCTGGTTGGCGCCGACGAGCCCCCCGGCGGAGTGATCGCTGGAGGTGACGTTTCCGCTGGCATCGGAGTTGTTGATGGAGCCGTCGTTGATGCCGGTGATTCCGCCGGCAAAGGCGCCGCTGGTCTGGACGTCACCGTTGGCCGTGCTGCCGTCGATGGTGGCGTCCTCGCCATTGGACCCCACCAGTCCGCCGCCGAAGTCGGCCCCACCGTCGACGTCTCCACTGGCGGTGGAGTCGTTGATCGACCCGCTATTGATTCCGACCAGTCCTCCCGCGGAGTGATCTCCGCTGGAGACGGCCCCGGTGGCGGTGGAGCTGGTGATGGCGCCGGTTTCTTCGTTGATTCCCACCAGTCCCCCGGCGAATTGTTGATTCGCATCTGCTGTTCCATCGGCTCCGGAGTTGGTGATGGAGCCGGCGTTGCGTCCGGCCAGCCCCCCGACGCCGAGATTTCCACTGACCGAGCCGTCGGCCGAGGCATTCGTGATCGCCGCGTTATTTCCGTTGCGGCCCACCAGTCCTCCGACGCTGTTGACGCCGGTGACGTTGCCGTGAGCGTCGCTATCCGAGATGGTGCCCTGGTTTTCGCCGACCAGTCCTCCTACCCGGTCCTGGTCGTTTTGTTGGGCGCCGGCGCTCACATCTCCGTGGGCGCTGGAATTGGTGATGGAGCCACCCCCTTCATTGAAGCCGACCAGTCCTCCTGTCTGGACTCCCTGGGCTCCGTCGGTGATCACCTCTCCATGGGCGGTGGAGTGGTTGATAGAGCCCTCATTTTGTCCCACCAGCCCACCGGCGACGGCGCCGTCTTCTTCGTCGGCGCGCACTTCCACATCTACGGTGGCGTTGGAGATCGAGCCTGCGTTGAGTCCGACCAGTCCACCGATTTGTTGGGAATCCGTGCTCACCACGCCGCTGACGTCGACGTTGGTGATCGTTCCCTGGTTGTGGCCCACCAGAGCCCCCATACGCAGCTCGCCGCGCACCTCCACATCGACGACATCGAGGTTGAATATCTCGCCACTTTCGCCGACCCGTCGAAAGATTCCAACTTCCGGATCGTCGAGTTCAACGGTGATATTGCGGAGCGCAAAGCCTCTGCCGTCGAAAGTCCCCTCAAACTCGGCACCCAGCACGCCAATGGGGTGTAGGGTGTCTGCGCCGAGGTCGTTGAAATCGATGTCTTCGGCGAGGGCGAAGTGTTCCTCGACCCAGTAATCCTCTCCCATGGTCTGAAGGTGCTGAGCAGCGCATAATAGAAAGGGGAAATCCTGGGTTCCGTCTCCGCCGCCAAAGGGGCCCGGGTTGGCGGGATCGCAGGTCTCACAACCCTCATCGCTGGGAATGCAGACGTTGCCACAGCGCTGCCAGCCGGAATTGCACTCAAAGGAGCACAACCCGTCGATGCAGTCCGGGCTCCCATTATCGGGAGCGTCGGTGCAGGTATTATTGCACTGGCCACAGTGATCGACACGGGTATCCAGGTTTTGGCAGGTGCCGCCGCAGTCGTCGAAGTGGCCGTCTTCGGGGACGCACTCGTCGGCGCACCCGACCCATCCCGGATCGCATTCGATGACACATTGGTGATCCTCGCAGCGGGCAGTGCTGTTTAGCGGGGTGTGGCATGCGTTGTTGCACTCGCCACAGTGCGAGAAATTATTTTCAGGATTGATACATGCTCCGCCGCAATTGGTCCTGCCGTCGCCGCAATCACTGGCGCATGCCCCGTCGCTGCAGACCTCGTCGTCGTCGCATCCGGTCCCACAGCCACCGCAGTGCTCCGGGTCGTGGTCGGTGTTGACGCAACTGCCACCGCAAACCTCGTAATCCGCCGGACAGTCCAGCTCGCAGGTGCCGTCGGTGCACACGGCGTTACCCTGCTCCGGTGCGTCACATGCGGTGGCGCAAGCGCCGCAGTGATCGGGATCGCTGTCCAACTCCACGCAGGCCCCCTGGCCGCCTTCTGCTTCGGGACAAAATGTGGCACTTCCGTCACATGTTGAGTCACCTGTATCTTCCGGTGGTGCAGTGTCGCTGGGGCCGGCGTCCTCCGGGTCGGGATCGGGGGTCTCCACGTCGTCGGTGGCGATGTCGGTGTCCTCCTCGACGCCGACGTCATCATGGGCGGTGACAACCTGCCGGTCACTCGATGAGCAGGCCAGGGCCATCGACACCGCGAACAGCATCATCGCAAAGATCACCGGGTAGAGAACGCCGTTTGTCTTTATCATCATCTTCTCCATATCTAGGGAGCAAAACCACAGCGTATGAGCGTACTCTGCAGTGCCGATTGCATTGGTCGCGATGATTCATGGCCCGACGTCACGATAATCTCGTGCAATTGAAACATACGTCTCAGTTAAATGATGAGGCGTTTAATATGCAATTTGCGGAAAAAACATGTCCGGTCGTTGATTGTCATCGATATCAGTACTCATGCTCCATATTTGGCTGGGAAACCAGGTCTCGAAGTTGTCCTCGTCGCTAAATTCGTTGGTGCTCAATCCCTCTCCACCGCCGGGGCTGAATTCTTGATCGCTCGTATCGAGGTCCCAATAGGAGTAGTAGACGACGCCTCCACCATGGCCGATTAATCCGCCGCCGAAATTGAAATCGGATACCTCACCGATGGAGTGGCATCGTCGCACCTCGGCACCAGTGTTGAGAAAGCCCACCAGGCCGCCGACGTATGCATTGCCGGAGACATCGCCGGCGGCGTAGGCGTCTGTGATATCCCCGAAACTAAGGCCGACCAGACCGCCGACATAATCGCTGTCAGGGGCGATGACTTCACCGCGACTCATCGAGTTCTCGATGACCCCGTCGGGGAGGTTTTGGCCGGTGAAGCCGCCGACGTCATTTTCCGCCGCGCGCACCTCACCCCAGGCGTTGGAACCGGTGATGGAACCATCGTTGGTACCGGCAAACCCTCCGGTTTGGCCTCCCTGGCTGTCTACGTCTCCGGCGGCCCGCGAGCCGTCGATCGAGCCGTTATTTCTTCCGACGAACCCACCCACACCGTCGCCATCGGAGGTCACCTTGCCGCTGGCGAAGGACATATTTACATAGCCGCTAATCGAACCGTGATTTCTCCCGGCGAGTCCTCCCACGACCCCGCCTGCACCGTGAACGTCGCCGGTGGCGCTGGACATATTGATCGATGCGTCCTCCGAGTTGAGCCCGACGAGTCCACCGGCATAGCTTCTGCCCTGACCATCCTGGCCTGCTTGAACCTGTCCTGATGCCCAGCTATCGGCGATCTCTGCCTCGTTTAGCCCTACCAGTCCCCCCACAAACCACTGCTCACTTGTCACCTCACCGGTGGCGCGCGATGGAATGGGGCCCATAAAGCCCGATGATGCTCCCTGGATGGTTCCAGTATTAAATCCGGCGAGCCCGCCCACAAATAGTTCTTTGGCTTCCACATTCCCCTCGGCGATCGAGCCCTGAATGGTGCCGCTATTCCTTCCGGTGATGCCCCCGACGGTTCCTTTATCACCGGTCACTTTGCCCGTGGCTGTCGATTCTACCATCAGCCCTTCGTTGGACCCGGTGAGCCCACCGACAAAGCTATCGCTTCCGAAGACATCACCGGAAGCTTGCGATTCATGGATTTCGGCTCGGTTGAGTCCGATGAGCCCACCGACGAGTTGATCGCCCGTGACATCGACGGCTGCTTCCGAATCGTGAATGGACGCCGAGGATTCACTCAAGCCGGCGAGACCACCGATCTGGTTGGTGCCATCGAGAGTGCCGGAGACGAGGACATCGGTGACGGTACCGCGTACCGTCCCCGCCAAAATGCCCGTGATGGCAGCTCCCTGGACGGTGGCGCCGGTGATCTGGAGGTCGAATATTTCACTGTCTTCGCCGAGTGTGCGAAACATCCCTGCGCCATTGGTGGATACGTCGATATCCAGGTTTTCAATCGTATGTTCTCCTCCATCGAAGGTGCCCTCAAAGGGGCCGGACCAGCCGATCATCGTAAATTCGCCGCTCAAGTTATTGAGATCGACATCCTCTTTGAGCAAGAAATGTCCGGTGGTGTGGC
>SKPJ01000077.1 GCA_007119595.1 Myxococcales bacterium | reverse complement strand
GTCGGACAAGGCGCGGCGACGAGGCGATGCGATGTAGCATCGTCGAGCGAGCCGCAACGCCGCTTCGACGTGCTCTCGGCGCGCAGACGCTTCACTCAACTTCTGCTCACGGCGTAGTACTCAAAGCGGCATATTTCCGTGCTTTCTGGGCGGTCCATCGGCCCGTTTATTCTGCAACATCTCCAGAGATTGGATGAGCCGGGGGCGGGTCTCGACGGGGTTGATAATTTCGTCGATATACCCCAACTCCGCGGCCTTGAAGGGATTGGCGAATTTGTCGCGATACTCGGCGACCAATTCCTCTTTGCGCGCCACCGGATCATCGGCGGCGGCGAGTTCTTTTCGAAAGATGATATTGACCGCACCATCGGGGCCCATGACGGCGATCTCGCCGGTGGGAAAGGCGAGGTTGATGTCGGCTCCGATATGTTTGGAGCTCATGACGTCGTAGGCGCCCCCGTAGGCCTTGCGGGTGATCACCGTGATCTTGGGGACGGTGGCCTCGGAGTAGGCGTAGAGAAGCTTGGCTCCGTGCTTGATGATCCCACCGTATTCCTGATCGACGCCGGGCAAAAAGCCCGGTACGTCGACAAAGGTAACGATCGGGATATTGAAGGCATCGCAAAAGCGCACGAAGCGAGCCCCTTTTAGGCTGGCGTCGATATCGAGACAGCCCGCCAGGTGATTGGGCTGATTGGCCACGATGCCCACCGAATAGCCGCCGAGGCGCGCAAATCCGACGACCATATTGCGCGCATAGTCCTGCTGAACCTCGAAAAAATGGCGATCGTCGGCGGCGCCGGTGATCAATTCTTTGATATCGTAGGGTCGCGAAGGGTTCTCGGGGACCAGGTCGGCCAGTGTTTCGTCGCGGCGATCGGCTGGATCGTCGGTGGCCACAAAGGGTGGGTCTTCGGCGTTATTCGGGGGAATGAATGAAAGCAATTCACGGATCGAGGCGATGCACTCTTCTTCAGAGGCATATTGAAAGTGGGAGACTCCGCTCTTTTCGCTGTGTACCGCTGCTCCACCGAGGTCTTGTTTGCTCACCTCTTGACTGGTGACGGTCTTTACGACGTCCGGGCCCGTAATGAACATATAAGAGGTCTGGTCGACCATGAATACGAAGTCCGTCAGTGCCGGGCTGTACACAGCGCCGCCGGCACAGGGACCCATAATTGCCGAGATCTGTGGAACCACGCCGCTGGATCGCACGTTCTGGTGGAAGATGTCGGCGTATCCGGCGAGGCTGACCACTCCTTCTTGGATGCGAGCGCCTCCGGAATCATTGAGTCCGATAACGGGGGCACCACACTTGGTTGCCAGATCCATGACCTTGCAGATCTTTTCCGCATAGGCACCGCTGAGGCTGCCGCCGAAGACCGTAAAGTCCTGGGCGAATACGTAGGTAGTGCGTCCGTCGACCTTTCCATATCCGGTGACCACGCCGTCGCCGGGGATCTTCTTTTGGTCCATGCCGAAGTCATTGCACCGGTTGGTCACCAATTTATCGAGTTCCACGAAGGTGCCGGGGTCGAGCAATAGATCGATGCGCTCACGGGCCGTGAGTTTTCCGGCGTCGTGTTGTCGATCGATGCGGGCCTGACCTCCTCCGAGCTCGGCCTGTTGATTGAGTTCTTCGAGGCGTTCGGCGTTGGACTGTTCCGACATGGTGCTCCTCGGATGCGATGGATTATAGTGCGGTACCAAAAGCGCAGGGGGCGACGGTCCCAATTACTCCGCGGCCTGCTCTTGTTGATGAAGTGACGTAAATAAGGACTCGTAGCTGCGAGCCGATTCGTGCCATGAGAAGTCGCGCTCCATGGCGCGGACCATCAAGGGGCGCCACTTGCGGTAGTTTCGGTAGGCCGCGGAGGCGCGCTCAATGGCACCTGCTAGTGCATCCTCGGTCAGTTCTTGGCACACAAAGCCGGTACCCTTTTCCGGGTCTTCGCGCAAATCGGAGACCGTATCGGCCAATCCGCCCGTGGAATGCACGACCGGTACCGTTCCATAGCGCATGGCGTAGATCTGGGTCAGGCCACATGGCTCAAAGCGGCTGGGCACGACGAGGACATCGGAGCCCGCCTGAATTCGGTGGGCCATCGCTTCGTCATAGCCCGGCTGGAAGACCACTCGAGTCGGAAACGATTCAGCCAACTCTTGGAGTGCATCTCGAAATTGCGGCGGCCCTTCGCCGAGGATCACGAGTTGAAATCCATCGCGCTCGTCTTCCAGGTCGCTCAACAGAGTTCGGATCGTCGGGACCAGGACATCAATGCCCTTTTGTTCCGTCAGACGGCTGATGACCCCCAATAGGGGAAGGGTAGGGCGAATGGGCAGCCCCATGCGATGTTGAAGCTCGGCCTTGTTTCTTCGCTTACCGTTGAGGGAGTCGATATCGTATCTCACCGAGATATGGCGATCGACGTCCGGGGCCCAGACGGTATAGTCCGCCCCGTTGAGGATCCCAACCAGGTCATCAGATCGGTTCTGGAGAATTTCGTGGAGACCAAACCCGCCGGCCTCGGTCTGGATTTCGTCGGCATAGCCGGGACTGACCGTGGTGAGATGGTCGGCGTATTGCAACCCGCCTTTTAAGTAGTTGACGTTTCCATCTTCGTCGAACAGTTCCGACGTGTCGGCGTATTTTTGGGGCAATCCCGTGGCGTCAAATTCCGAGGCGTCGAATTTGCCCTGATAGGCCAAATTGTGAATCGTCATAACGATCGAGGTGTCCTGAAACTCCTCGTCGAAATAGTGTTTGGCATAGATCGGCGCGAGACCGGTGTGCCAGTCATTGCAGTGCAGGACATCGACGGGGAGCGCGAAGGAGCGGGTGAATTCGACGACGGCGCGACTAAAGAACGCAAAGCGATCGGCGTTATCCTCAAATGCCTGATCGTCGTAACCGTACAGTCCCTGCCGGCCAAAATACTCTTCGGCTTCGACAAAGACGATGCGCACCCCGTGGTTGAGACGAGTTTCCCACAGGGTAGCTTCTACTTTTGACTGTTGTTTGCTCTTGCGGGGAACCTCAAGAGGTTGAAGGCGACGACTCAAGCGCATCTGCTCTGAGTCGAGGTGCCCATAAAGAGGAGTGACTATCACCACGTTGTGACCCCGTTGCGCCAGGGCTCGAGGCAGCGCGGAGGCCACGTCACCGAGACCACCACTTTTGGAAAAGGGGGCGACCTCACTGGAGGCGAAGATGATATTGAGTCGCTGATTGGCGACCAACTTCGAAGACTCTTTCTTCGAGATGTAGCGCGATAGATCCATACGTAAAATCCGTTAGGGAACGAGGTTTCGTAGATGGTGTGCCGCCACCTCGGAAGGCGTGGCGTTGATGAAGATATCTGAGCCCCACTCAAAGCCGGCGATTCGCCCGGTCCGGGGCAGCAATTGTAGGTGCCAGTGATAATACGGTTCGCCGACGAGATCAAAGGGGAGCGTGTGAAGGATCAAGTTGTGGGCTCTCGACCCGATCGCCTTGGTGCACAGGGGCAGTACATCGGCCACCAATTGCGCGACCTTTTGAAGAAGAGATTCCCCGCTGGCCATGAAGTCGCCGTGATGGTCCATGGGCAAGATCCACAGCTCAAAGGGCATGCGTGAACCATAGGGGGCAATTGCGATGGCGCCCTCGTTTTCAATGACGATCCGTTCCCCTGATTGGCGCTCCCGTGCGATCATATCGCAGATCGCACAGCGGTCGTGGTCTAAATGGTATTGATTGGCACCGTCTAGTTCTCGTTGAAGCTTGGAGGGAACTCGGGGAAGGGCGACGAGTTGACTGTGTACATGTTCCAGGGTCGCACCGGCCAGAGGACCCTGGTTTTTAAAGACCACGGCGCAGCGCAACCGCTCATCGCCGCTTAAGTCGGTCATTCGATCGCGCCACGATTCCAATACGACGCGAAGATGTTGGGGGGATAGCTCCTCCCAATTCTTATGATGGCTGGGAGCCTCGATGATCACTTCGTGGGCGCCGAGTCCGCTACGGGTTTGGTACAGCGGATCATCACCGGTGTCGGGCGATTCCTCTACCCGCAGCGCCGGAAATTTATTCGGAATCGCACGAACGGCCCATTGCTCCTCCGGATATGCCGGAGATTGCCATGACGAAATTGTTGGTGGTGTCAGCTCCGCTCCTTGCGGACAAAAGGGGCAGATGCTGCGTTGGGATATGGTAGAGGTCTCAAATTGTTGGGGCCGGTCGGCTCGTTCGGGAGCGATGATAACCCACTCATCGACCAGCAAACGTTTACGCAAGATGGGCATTCGCTCAGTTCTCCGGTGGGCTGGTTTGTTGTTATCAATATACCTCCGACGATTACGCGATATCTGATTGAGTGGAATCCTCTAATTGACCATCGAGTTCATTAAATTGAGCGATGGCATTTTCCAACTGTTTGATCTCTTTAGTTAGTTGATCGATCTGAGCTTCGATTTCATCTTGTTCCTGCTCCAGGGAAGCGAGTTTGCTCTCAGCGCTATCGATGGCTCGTTCGAGATATTCTTCTTTGCTCGACATGTCGGATCTCCTGCGTAATCAAGGACTCGGTGATATACGGCTTCGACACCGGCTCACGACTCTCCCTTCCAGCGCCATTTGCCTCGTCCTTCTTGTCGTTCGATGATGCCCTCTTCATCCAGGGTGTTCATCAGGCTGTAAGTATAACTGCGAAGGCCCTTTTCGAGTGTTCGGTTTCCATCTTCGTCCTCTTCTCCTTCCACCTCCCGCAGTACACCCAAGACCTTCCGTGTGCGAAAGATCTCGCCGCTGGAGCCGACCTTGCGACAGATCTCGAGAATCTGTTCGCGGCGCGCCCCGCGGGCCGGTCGCCCCGTATTTTTATCGACGGGAACAGCGGAAATTCCCTGTGTGGAGCGATCTGATGAGCGCTGTGAAGGGGGAGTTTCCCCGCGCAATACGGCGCGCAGATCTTCGAGGGCTACACGGGCTCGCCGAGTCTGCACAGCGTGAGCATCACGGCGCGTTTCTAATTCCTTGAGGGCCTGGCGTTTTTCCTCCAATGCTTTTTCAAAATTTGTGATTTCCTCCGCGAAATTCATACTCATGATTTTGCTCCTCGAAAAAGGTAAAAGGAAAACATATATATAAACTAGACGGACTGTATTGGTATTTCCCATGATCTGACTTGGGCTGTCAAATTGTATTTCAACCCGCATATATTGAGCAGAGATATAATGAGAGATAAAATAGGGGTACCAGTTTGTTGGGCCGAGTACATGGGCACTGGATAATGATGACCGACCAGGTAC
>SKPJ01000300.1 GCA_007119595.1 Myxococcales bacterium | reverse complement strand
TTTCATCCCCGCCCTTGTGATGCTCAGTGTGTTTTCACTGACCTATTTTTATGCCAATTCAAAATACGCCTGGGACCTTGCCGAAGATCAATTGCACGAGTCGCTGGAGGGCCATTTTTCGTTTCAGTATATCGAGGTGCGTCCCACGTTGACCACGATCGAGGCCTACGGAGCAGAGTTGCGCAGTCCCGACCGGGGGCCGGTGATCGCCGTCGACGAGGTATTGGCGAGGCTCAATCCACTGATGTTGTTTGCGGGCCGGCTGGAGTTCGACCGCGCCCAATTCGATGGGGTTCGGGTTCGGCTGGAGTTCGACGAGCAAACGGGAAGGCTCAACCTCTTCGAGGCGCTGGGGCGCTATGATCGACCGGAGAGCGAAGATGATGGTGAAAGTACGGCCGTTGCGTTCTCCGATGTGGAGATACGAAACGGGCAATTTGAATTGCATCATCGGCGATTTGGGTTTTCCGTCGACGAGGTGGACATCCCGAAGGGGGCGTTTTATCTGGAGCCGGCGACGAGACTGATCTCCGTGGATTCGGTATCGATTCCGGAGGCCAACTTCTGGTTTCATCACCATCTGTTTCGGGTTCCCCCGGAGCGGGGAGACTGGGAGTTTACGGTGCGCGATTTCGAGGTCGAGGATTGGCAGTGGGTCAATGATGGATTCACGGTTCAGCGAGCGAGTACGGAGGTCGAGGGTATCGGATTGGAGGCCACCGGGCGGATGCGGTTTCCCCGTGAAGACGGTCGACGCAATATGATTTACGACGCCGAGGGCTCGATTGAGGCGGCCTATGAGAGCGCGGCTCTGGAGTATTTTACCGGGGGCAATGTGCGTTTTGATATTCCCGACCTCGATATCGCCATCGCCGGAGACTTCGACGAGATCGAAGGGGATATCGATGCCTACGCTCGAGTGGTTCAGATCAATGGACTGTTTTTCGAACATCTCGCCGGGCGAATTGAGTTGAATAATCGCTTCTTGGAGACCCGGGACCTGAGGGGAGTATTTTATGGCGGGGAGCTTCAGGCGGAGTATGCATTTTTTGATATGTTGGAGCGCAATTTTGGAGCGGACATCGCTGCCGAGGGGACCGATCCGCGGTTGATGATGGTGGATATGATCGATCAGGATCATCCCTTTTTGGAGGGCGAGGTGGAGGGAGCGATCCGGCTCATCGGTGAGATACCGCGACAGGAAATGCCGCGGTGGACCTACAATTACGTGCTGATGAATGATGCGATGGCTCGCTTTATGCAGATGGAGGTCTTGGAGGACCTGATCTTACGTCGAGATCACGATCGGCTCTTTCCCAATCGGCGTCTCGATATGATCGAGGGGAGCGAGTTTTTCGTCGATCAACGCCGAATTGGCCTTCCACAAGCGACCTTTCGCTCCCGGGCAGACGAGGTGGAAGTGCGAGATTTTTATCTGGAGTATCCGGCGATGAACTTCGTGACTGTCGGGGCCTCCGAGTTGGCTTCGCTGACGGGGCAGGTCGACGAGATCGCCCCCTATGCGACCTACTACAATGTGGAGGGCCTGGAAGGAGAAGCACGATTTGAGATGGAGTTGGAGGGGTTTTTCGGCTCTCCGCAGTGGCGATTGAATGGCCAAATGGATGGTCCACGGTGGCGCTTGGATGACGAAAATGTATTGCAGGGGGAGTATCTGGAGCTGGAACTCGATACCGAACAAGGTGAGATCGGTATCGAGCGAGCATATGCCACGACCGAGTACGGAGATTTTGAGGCCACCGGGTGGGCCGGGTGGTATGAGCCGCCACCGTCGGAGGACGATGAGCCGCCGTGGCCCAATTGGGACCACCGACCGGTCCAGCCCTTGGAGATCGATATCGAGGCTCGGGAGCTGGAATTGGCAGCGATCAGCCATCTCATTCATCCCGAACTACACGCCAGCGGGAAGGTGGACGGACAACTCGGCCTGCGAGGTACTTTTCAGCAATTGCGGGGAGAATATGAAGTATCGCTGAACGATGGGGAGGTTCGCGATCAACCGGTGCGGCGGGCGATGGGGCACGGTAGTTTCGATGGTGCCGGATTTGGCATCGAATCGGTGGTCGTCGATCTGGGAGCAGCCGGGCAGTTCGAGGGCGCCGGTCACTACGGCTACGACGAGGATTTTTCGTTTTCTCTGGAGGGCGAAGAGATTGAATTCGGTGAGTTTCGGGAGCTCAAAAGGCTGCAAATGCCTCTGGGAGGAACGGGCCAATTTTATCTCAACGGAACCGGAAGTCTCGATGCGCCTATCTTTTCGGCGGGAGCGCAGGCCACGGATGTGTCGCTCGCCGGTCGGGTCTATGGAGATGTGGCCATGACTGCGGAGACCATTGATGGGGTCGTGTATCTGTCGGGAGGCCTTTTGCCCTGGCTGACGGCGTCGATTGAGCTGCCGCTTAGCGAGGGGGCCCCGTTCTACGCCCGTCTGGGCATGGACGAGTTGGCATTGATGGATTTTCTACCGGAGTTGGGAGAGCATCCGATG
The DNA here is from genome assembly GCA_007119595.1 of Myxococcales bacterium. GTDB lineage: Bacteria > Myxococcota_A > Bradymonadia > Bradymonadales > Bradymonadaceae > SLJM01. The sequence continues at coordinate 14,793 of SKPJ01000300.1, read as the reverse complement.
CTCGACGATGCTGCGGTGACCGGGATCACAGAATTGTTTTTGGAGCGTGATTTCTCGCGCTATCAGGCGATTTTTAATCTCACCGAACTCGACGTCGATTCTCGTGGCCAACGCATCACCAATCGGGGGCCAGTGATCGTGGGCTTCAATAATGGGGAGGTGGTCTCGTTTCAGCGGGCGAGCTTTGAGTCCGGCGGTCGTCATTTTAGCTTGGAGGGAGCCGTTGGTCTGGAGCCGGCGCTGCTGGACTTGCGCATTGAAGGAGATCTGGATTTGGCGCTTCTCGACAGTGCGCGGGCCGGGTTTCCGGAGTTTTTTCCGGAGTATTTCGTCGATGCCCAGGGATACGCCAATACGGATATAAATGTGCGCGGTACGCCAGCCAATCTGGTGGCCGACGGGACGATCCAATTTGGCTCATCGGAGTGGGAATTGCGCTTTCTGCAAGACCCCATCGAAGTTCATCGGGGGGTGATGTACCTCGGTGATCAGGGCATCGAGATTCCGGAGAACCGACCGATGGAGGGAACAGTGCTGGGGGGAATGACGCGGGTGGCGGGAACCCTGGGATATCTTCCGGAGCATCCGCGGGAGATGGATTTATACGTCTGGAGTCACAATATGACGTATCGATTCCCCGATCTGGTGACCATGGCCTTCGACACCAATCTTCGCGTGGAAGCCTCCGATTGGCACGACTGGGAGACGTGGCTGGTCAGCGGAGCCGTCGACGTGCTCGACGGGGTCTATATGCAGGAGTTCAATTTTGTGGAACGGGAACTGGCGGGCCGGGTCTTTGGAGCCTTCCAGCCTCAGACCGATCGCTATGAGGCGGGGCTCTTTGAGATGTTTCCGATCTTGAATGATATTTCCTTCGATATGCAGGTCCGCGGCCGGGACGGCTTCCATCTGCGAAGTCAATTCGACCGGCTGGCCATGGATCTGGAGTTTCGTTTTGATCTATTGGTTCAGGATCGATTGGTCAGCCCACGGATCACCGGTGATCTGGATGTGCTCGCAGGGGAGGTCTCGTTTCAGGGAGAGGCCTTCGAAGTCACGTCGGGGACGGTGCGTTTTAGCGACGATATCACCAATCCCTACCTCGAAATTCAGGCCGGCGCCGATGTGCGCGATACCTGTGATCAATCGGAGTTTGCCGAGGAATTGTCACCGGCGATGACATTGGCGTCCAATATGGACGCCATGGATACCCAGACCTATCACATCATTTTGAATATCGAGGGTCGGTTGGAGAATTTGGACTTCAATATGGAGAGCAATCCCTACGCCGATCAGCGCGATATCTTGAGCCTGTTGTTGACGGGTTGTACGGTTGACCGATTGACGGCCACGGGTGCCAGTGGGCCGACGCTGGAGGTGGCATTGGGTCCCTTGTTGGGTCGGCTGGAGCGTGAGATCCAGGATGTGGTGGCCGTCGACGAGTTCACGATCATGCCTGGTGTGGAGCGAACCCAGGTGCATATTGGCAATACGCTGACCCGGCGCTGGAATTTGCGGGCCGCTCTGGAGACCGGTCTCTCCGATGCCTCCGGCGGCCAGCAGGTTCAACTAGAATACCGGCGCTGGAACCATTGGACCGCTGAGATCAGTGGGCGCAGTCATACGCAGACCGGGAATTTTTTGCTCGATTTAAAGCTCAATTACCGCCTGCCGCTGGACTAATAATCTGACGAGGTCTTGAAAGCCATCGAGAAGCAACGATCGATACGATACGGTGGGGATGCCGGCGAATCTGGGAGTGGGTGCATTGTGCTCGCCGGCCTGGTATTCGCCCTCGTCTTGAGCCTCTGCGGTCAGGCCTGGGGCCAGGCCACGGCGATGCCCGACAGTGTCGATCCGGACCTTGAGGAGACGGTGGAGATGGAGGCGGTGCCAGACGAGAAGCGCTCCGAATTGGAGGGCTTGCCCATCGTGGAGTACGAATTGCGCTGCGATCTCGATTTGTGTTCAGATTGGGAGGTCGTAGAGCGATTTAAGCAGATGTCGGGGCTGGCCGAAGGACAGATCTACCGGGCAGCGAGGCTCGAACGCGCCCAGAGCCGGCTGGCGATGACTGGTTTTTTCCGGGAATTGAGCGTCGAAGCCCGCCGCGAAGAAGACGGTGTTTATGTCGAGATTGTGGCCTGGGGGGCGGTATTGATCCGCAGGATCAAATTCGATGGATTGAGCCCGCCACCGTTTGAGCAGGAGTTGCGAAATGTATTGATGTATCGTCCCGGGCAGGTATTTGTTGACGACGCCGATCAGGCGCAAGCTCAACTGCAGAGCCTGGAGGCGATGTTCGAGCAGGAGGGGTTTTTCGGCACGCGAATCACCCTGCGGGCAGAACGGCTGGAGGATGATCCACATCTGGTGGATCTCACCTTCGAGATCGAAAGGGGACAAGATCGCAAGATATGTTCACTGGCATTTCGCGGCGTCCGGGGAATGACTTCGGCTCAGGCGCGGGAGACGATGCTCGCCGGGGCTTCGTTGCGCAGGCTGCCGTGGTCGTTGCCACGATTTACGAGCGATCAGTTTCGCGAAGGGCGTGAGGAGCTGATCGCGGAGTATCGGAGGCGCGGATATTTTCGGGCCCGCATCGTCGATCAGGCGGTCCAGGTCGATGAAGCGACCCATTGTACGCGCCTGATCGTCGATGTGAGCGAGGGGCCATTATGGGATGTGCAATTTCACGGCAACGATTCCGTCCGTGACGCTGCACTGCGCCAGGCCTTGCCTTTCGATACGACCGGCTACGTCGATGATGAAGAAATCCGCATGGCCGAGCACGCCGTACGACAGGTCTATGAATCGCAGGGATATCCCTTCGCCGAGGTCCAGGGGCGCGAGGAGTTGGAAGATCGGCTGGACCGGCGACTGGTCTTCGAGATCGAAGAGGGGCCCCGGGCGTTGGTGGAGGCAATTCGGTTTCACGGTGTCCAACAATTCAGTGATCGAGAGGCGATGCAGGGATTCGGCACCCAGCCCTTTGGTCTCTTCGATACCGGCGGCTACCTATTGACCGAACAACTGCTCAGTGACTTTTCCACGTTGGAGGCCCGGTACCGGGAATTGGGCTTTATGCGCGCCGTGGTGGAGAGTTTTTCCGTTGAACTCAACGACAGTGCCGACGGAGTCATCATTCGTATCTATGTCGACGAAGGGGAGCGCACAGAGGTGGGAGGAGTCGATGTCACGGGCCACCAGGTAGTCTCCGACGCCGAGATCGACGACATCATCGAGGTCAGCGCCGGACAACCCTTCGTCCCCCTGGAGGTGCAGGCCGATCAGGCCAGATTGTCCCAGCACTACGGGGCGATTGGATATCCACAGGCAACGGTGGAGACGACCTGTCGAAGAGGCGATCAAAGCGTCGTCGCCTGTCAGCCCCCGCGACTGCCCGAGGGATGTCAACGCAGAACGTTCGATACCCTCGTGGAGGAGGGATGTGAGTGGCGCGAAGGAGCCACGCCCACCTGGGTCTGCGATCGCCTGGTTGACGAGGAGCACTGTCAATTCGAGGACGGGGTGGTCGATGATGTCATCACCGTGGGCCATGATATCGAGGAGGGGTCACAGGTACGAGTGGGCGAGATCTTGCTCAAGGGAAATTTTCGGACTCGTTCCGGTGTGATCTTTCGCGAACTCCCGCTTCGCACGGGGGATGTGATGGATGTACAGAAATTGATCGAGGGCCAGGGCAATATGCGTTCTCTCGGGATCTTCGATTCCGTGAGCATCGAAACCATCGGATTGCACGATGAGATAGAGGATGAGGATCAGTCGACGGCGGATGCTGCGGGCGCACAGCAGGAGCAGGTCGCCTCGCTCATCGTCAGTGTCGAGGAGTCGCGAGCCCGATTTGTGGATTTTCGATTCGGGTTTGAGGGACGCGATTTATTCGCCGACGCCCGGCGCGTATTGGCCACCGGGGAGTTGCAGTATACGGACCAGAATCTCTTCGGTACGGGACAGCGTTTTCGACCCCGGATCATCGGTGCCACCGACACCTTGGATTTATTTCGCCTGGGAGCCGACACGACACGAGAATTGGAGGTGGCCACCGATGTCACGGGATTGGATTATCTCTTCGGTGCAGAACTGATGTATAGCCATCCCCGGTTCTTGCGGACCCAATTCGGGGTCAATGAATTGTTGTTGACGGTGACGCCGTTTTATCTCATCGATCTGCTCGGAGTGGCCACGGATCAGCAGGTACTGCGCGAGGAATGGGGCCTTCGCATGGAGTTGCGAAAGGAGTTGGATGAGATCATGGAGCGGTTTTATGCGACCTTCGGGATCGAGGCGAAGCAGGCCGCCACCTGGAGCCCGGGCGACCTGCGGGTGGATGGAGAACGGGTGTTTTCACCCCGGCGGGCGACGGGAAAGCTCATCCCCGAATTGCGCATCGATCGCCGCGACAGTCCGCTGAATCCGAGCGAGGGTTTTCACGTCCAATTTCGGCCCGAGTTGGTCAGTGGCGACGCGTTGGCTCAGGACGGAGAGGAGTTGATCGGCGATAGTTATTGGCGGTTGTCGTTTGCCGCCAGTTATTTTTGGCGAATCGTTGATAATCTGACGCTGGGACAGGGAATGTCGGTGGGGCAGATTGTGCCGGTCTTTGATCGACAGACCTTGGTCCCGCCGGATGAACGATTTTATATGGGAGGAGCCCGCACGGTGCGCGGCTTTTCGACCAATACCCTGGGCCCGGTGGGAGATTCTCAACAGCCGATCGGTGGTGAGTTTATGCTCAACTACAGTGCGGAGCTGCGCTATCCCCTCATCGAGGAATGGAGTCTGTATGGAGCGACGTTTCTAGACGCCGGCATTCTGGTCCACTGTTTTGATGGCGATGGACGCAGCGCGCGCCGATGCTACGAAAATGCCTTTCCCGACAGCGCCCCGCTGAGTCAGCTGCGGGCGACGGCGGGAATGGGCTTGCGATATTTGCTCGTCGATCAGATACCGGTGCTTCTGGACTACGGGATGGTGCTCAATCGACGGCCCGGCGAGGGCTTTGGAAGCATTCACTTCAACCTGGGATATACGTTTTGAGCGCAATGCGACGCGACAATGATCGACGACCCAACCCCGAACCCTCGATGTCTGGCGGCCTTAAAAAAATGGTGTGGGTATTGGGGCTGGCCTTGGTGGTGATATTGGGGTCGGCGGCTCCGGCGGCCGCTTATTTGACGCCCTGGGGAAAAGGCGAAAGTGATCCAAAGGATCTGGTGATCAGTCTGGTGACCTTTAGCCCGGGAGACGAAGTCGCCCAGTGGTTTGGCCACAGTGGAGTTGTCGTCGAGGACCGCAATCACAACGAGTCACGGCTGTACAATTACGGGATGTTCTCGTTTGATGACGGGTTGTTATGGCAATTCGCGATGGGGCGGTTGTGGTTTTGGGTCGCCCCCACTCATGTGGCTCGCTCCTTTAGCCTCTACATCGCACAGGATCGCGACGTGCGGGTCATCGAGTTGAATCTGCCCAAAGAAAAGCGCGGTGAGGTGGCTTCGTTTTTGGCCGACAACGTCCACCCCGACAATCGGGAGTATTTGTACCATCACTACGACGATAATTGTTCGACCCGCATTCGAGATGTCATCGATCTAGCGGTCGATGGCCAGTTTTATGAGGCCTATGGGGAGAAGCCGGGCCGCATGACGCTGCGCGATCATACCCGACGGCACTCCGCCCATCTGCCGCCGATGGATTGGATGTTGATGTATCTGATGAACGGAAGCATCGATCGGCCGACGACGGTGTGGGAGGAGATGTTTTTGCCCGAAGAACTCGAGCAGCGAGTGCTGGAATTCGAGTGGGAGGATTCCAATGGAGAGGTGCGCCCGCTATCGCTTCGAGAGCACGAGGTTTACCGGGCCGAAGATCGCGATCCGGCGCCGGAAGAGCCGCCGACCCATTGGCCCTGGTGGTTGTTGTTGGGTTCGATCGTGGGAGCGATCGGATTATTCGTCGGCTGGCGCGGAAGGAAGCGACCGGGCCGAGCCAGCCGCATCGGATACGGAGTGTATCATCTGGGGGTGGGATTTGTGCTCGGGTTATGCGGGCTCATGCTGGCAGTGATGGCCGCTGGTACTGAGCACAGCGTGACCTATTGGAATCAGAATCTCTTCTGGGCCAATCCGCTGACGTTGCTGGTAGTTCCCTGTGCCTTCATGGTGCTTCGGGGCTCACACCGTGCACGGCAATATCTGGTGCGGTTGTGGACTCTGTTGGCCGCCGTGGCCGTCGCCGGTATGGGGGTCGGTGTACTGGGGCTGTGGATTCCGGCGCTGGTTCAGGATAAATCGCTGGCGATGGCGCTATTATTGCCCATCATTGCCGGAGCTACGGCCGGGGCCTGGTTGGTCGATGGTCGGCGGGTGCGCGGTGAGGAGGGTTAGCCCGCAAATAGCACGCGGAATCTACTGCGGCTTCGCAGATGCGCATGGACAGTGGTGGTGACCGCTCCCTGTCGGTCGCTCTCCCTCCGCAATGTGAATTGCGTCGGTCATCCCCATCCCCTGTCCCTGCGCCCTGCTTTGCCTCGTGAACGAATCCGCGTGAAATTTACGGGTTAGTCCGTTGGTGGGGGCTCGATGGGAAGGCGCACGGTAAAGGTCGAGCCCTCGCCGGGCGTGCTTTCGACCTCGATTGCGCCGTGCAGGCTGTCGACGTACTCCCGGACAATCCACAGACCCAGCCCCAGCCCCTTACGTTGGGAGCCGTCGTGGATGCGCTCGAAGCGCTCGAAGATCTTGCGTTGAGCATCTTCGGCGATCCCATATCCGTTGTCTTGGACCTCGACGAGGGCCCGTTGCTTACCTTTGAGGGCACGAACGGTGATCGGATTTCCGTCGCCATATTTGATGGCATTGGACAGCAAGTTGGCCAGAATGTGGTCCAGACGGCGACGATCCCACATTCCGACGATGGAGTCGTCACACTGAACGGATAATTCGCTTCCCGATTCCTGGATTTCGCAGACAAAGCGGCTCGCGACATCGGTGATGAGTGCTCCCAACTCGCAGGATTGATAGTCGACATCGAGGCCGCCATCGATGATGCGAGAGACGTTGAGAAGTTGATCGATAAGGTGATCGAGATAGTCCACCTGCTGGTCGATGGAGTCCAGTCGGGGAAGGAGTTGAGCCGGTGTGAGTTGCTCCGGTTTTTGCCGGGCGGTGCGCCGCAAGAGCTGAGCCTGTAATTTCAATGTGCTCAAGGGGGTGCGCAATTCGTGGGAGGCGATCGAAATAAAGGTGTCGCGGGCCCGAACCGCATCGTCGAGTTGTCGATTCGCCTGGCGCAAATCGCGATATAGTCGGGCCGTTTCGAGCTTTATGGCGGCGTGGGAGGCGATCCACTCCGTGAGTGCTAAATCGCTTTCGTCATAGGAGGCCGTAGTGGTGTGACGGCCCACCAACAACGCTCCCAGGCATACGGAGTCGGTTGTGATCATCGGCACCACGAGCAGGCTGTGAATAGGGACGTCCAATTCTTGTTGGGTCTGTACGTCATCTTCGTAGGCCCTGAGAAGCGACGGGCGCCAGCGGGGGCGAAAATAATTGGTGCGTCGATCGATGACTCGCTGGACCAGTCCATCGCAGACGCCTGCCTGCCGGGGAGAAAACGCCTCATGAATGGAACGCAATGTCTTGTGGTGGGGATGATAGGCCGCAGCGGCCTCCAGATCCTGATATTCATCGTCAAATAAATAGACGACGCAGAAATCGAAGATGACCTCGGCGACTGCCCGTGCCAGATTACTCAACAGGTATTCGTAGTCGGTCTCCCGATCGGCCATGGCCCTGTAAAACCTGATCTGGGCGTCTTTTTCGGTGCGATCACTGAGTTCTTCGGAGCGATCGTCGAGGCCGATATCGGAGTCCTCGATTGCCTTGTCGATGTCGTCGCGATCGCTCATGAGGAACGGTGCTCGCAATGCCTATTGGGGGGTTCTACGGTGCCGAATCGTCCTCCTCCTCGATCGCGATCGTATCACGACACTGCAGCGATGCGACAGGCCAACGAATAGGAGAGGTGGATCCCACCGGAATAGGGGGCGATTGAATTTCCCTTCCCATCACCGCTTGTGGCGATGGGATATGCAAATCCGCGACAGTCAATGTGGAGAGCGCCAAACGCCAAGTTGAAGGGGGGTTGATACGGCGTCGGCGACGGTCTAATAATGGGAGCCCGTTTGCGAGGACGGGTCACCGGCGGTCTAATAGGGGTCGGTGTTTGGCATCGATTCGAAGCGAGGAGTACGCCGTGAGTTCGCATGATTCGAAATCCGCCGGAGTTCGCCGGGCGTCCACATCGACTTCGTCGGAAGAGGTTTCCGAATCGGGACCGATCAATATCGAGATTCGGGGCCAGCGATTGAGCATTCGCAGCGACCGCGATCCGGCCTTTGTACGCAGGCTGGCCAATTATATCGAGGATACCTTCGACGAGCTTCAAAATGCGGCACCGACTGCGCCCTATAACAAGTTGTTGATGCTGGCGAGTATGACCGTGGCCGAAGAGCTCTTCGAGACCCGAGACCAATTGCGCCGGATGCGGGGACAACTCGAGGAGACCACGGAATCGATGTTCGATCTCATCGATCAGGCCGAGCAGAGCTGATCGTCAATCCCCGATGGGAATCCGCCTTCTCGTCTGCTTTCCGTTGTGACGAGTTTATTGATGAGCCGTTTCGAGGCGGTCGAACCACAACTATTGAAGAAGCGATTGCGCAGTAAATTACGCCATCAGCGCGAATCTCTGAGCGATGAGGAGGTTCGGGCGGCGTCGAAAGTGGTATGCCAGCGTCTCGACGAGTCGGCGCGATTGGCCGGCGCCCATCGCATTGCGGGGTATGTCGCCGTCCGCAAGGAGGTCGATATCCGCGCCTATCTGACAAATTGTATGGATCAGCAGCTCGAGGTCTGTTTGCCACGCGTCGTGGGGCCGGGGACGATGGAGTTTTGCGCAATCCAGGGTTGGGATGAATTGCAGCCGGGGGCCTTCGGAATCGATGAGCCCGTTGGAGAGGCGGTACCGGTGGAGTCGATCGATGTATTTTTGGTGCCCGGACTGGCCTTCGATCGCCGTGGTCATCGCCTGGGGTTCGGAAAGGGGTTTTACGATCGAGCCCTTCCCCAAACCGAAGCATGGATTGTCGGGGTCGCCCACCACTGGCAGTTGGTGGAGAAGCAGTTGCCCACGGAAGACCATGACCGAGCAGTAGATAGCGTCGTCACCGACCGCGAATGGCATTGCCCGTCGGGCGAATCACCATCGAGCCCGGAGTAGTCGCGATGGAGACGCTAGATCCTATTTTGTACATGATTGTCGGGGGATGCGTCGGGGGAGTATTGGGTTGGCTTTTGGCTCGCGATCAAATCAGTCAGGTCCTCGACGACCTGCGCGATAAGACAGAGGAGCGAGCCCGAAAAAGAGCGCAGCGCGAAGTACGTGAAGAATTGACCGACACCATCGAGCGAGAGCTGATCGACGAGCTGAGCGAGGAGGCACAGAAGGCGGCCGACGAAAAAGCCGAGGAGGTCGTCGGTGAGGCACAAAAAGAGGCAAAGTCACTGGTCTTGGAGGCGGAGTCGGATGCCCGCGAGTTGCTGGCAGATGCCCGGGCCGAAGCCGATGCCGAGTTGCACAAGCGACGAAGTGAGTTAGAGAAGATCGAAGAGCGGCTGACCACCCGGGAGGCGAGCCTCGAGCATCGGGCGATCCGTCTCGACGAGCGGGAGGATAGTGTCCAGGACAGAAATACTGCACTCGAAGAGCGCCGCGGCGAATTGGCGGCTCGAGAGAAGGCGCTTGAGCGGCGAGAAGTCGAGCTGGAACAGGCCCTTGAGGATGCCGCCGATATAACCGCCAAACAGGCTCGTCAGACCCTCCATGATCGATTGATTCAACAGGTCGAATTGGAGGCATCTCAACAGGTACGCGAGATCGAAGAGAAGGCCGAAGAAGAGGCCGGTCGACGAGCCAAGAAGGTCATCAGCGTCGCCTGTCAGCGATACGCCGGTGACTACGTGGCCGAAAAATGCGTCAATGTCGTCGATCTTCCCAACAACGATATGAAGGGACGTATTATCGGTCGGCAGGGGCGAAATATTCGTGCCATGGAGCGCATTACCGGTGTCGACATCATCGTCGACGATACACCGGAAGTGGTGGTGGTCAGTTGTTTTGATCCGGTCCGACGAGAAATTGCGCGTCGATCGCTGGAAAAACTGATCGCCGACGGTCGCATCCATCCCGCTCGCATTGAGGAGGTGGTTGAAAAAAGCGACCAGGAGGTGGCTCAGACGATCAAGGAGGCCGGTGATCAGGCGGCGTTGGAGCTCGGGATTCACGGGCTTCACCGGGAGTTGCTCGATCGTGTGGGGCAGCTCAAATTTCGTACCAGCTACGGTCAGAATATGTGGGAACATTCCGTGGAGGTCGGGTTTTTGTGCGGATTGATGGCAAGTGAGTTGGAGGTCAATGTCGGGCAGGCTCGCCGGGCGGGATTGCTCCACGATATCGGCAAGGCCTTGAGCCACGAGCGCGACGAAAGTCATGCTCTGGTGGGCGCCGAACTCGCCGACCGCTACGGGGAGCTCGAGGTGGTCCGAAATGCCATCGCCGCCCATCATAATGAGGAGCCCCAAAATTCGGTCATCGCCCACCTGGTCATTGCCGCCGATGCCCTGTCGGGAGCCCGCCCCGGGGCTCGCCGCGAGGTGTTGGGAGCCTATGTGAAAAGGCTCAAAGATCTGGAGCGCATTTCATCGAGTTTCGACGGCGTCGACAGAAGTTACGCCATCCAGGCCGGTCGGGAGATCCGAGTCATGGTCGAACGGGATGCCATCAATGATGAAGGAGCTCATTCGCTGAGTCGACAGATCGCCCGTCGGATCGAGGAAGAGTTGACATATCCCGGTCAGATCAAGATCACGGTCATTCGTGAAACCCGGGCCACCGAATATGCCCGGTAGCCTTCACCCCGCATTTTATTCATCCAATTCGTGAAACCAACGAACCGTTTTTCCCGTCGTGATGACAGTATTTTCGACGGGAAACTGAAGAGAGAGTTATGGCCGAATCGTTTTCCAGTCCCATTCTCGACGAACTCCATTGGCGAGGATTCGTCAAAGATATTACTCATCCCGAACTCGACGAGGTTCTCGAGGAGGAGTCGGTCACCCTGTACTGCGGATTCGATCCGACGGCGAAGTCGCTGCATGTGGGAAATATGATTGGATTGATGGCCCTGGCTCATTTTTATCGCCACGGGCATCAAGCGATCGCCGTCGTCGGTGGAGCGACGGGTCTCGTCGGCGATCCCTCCGGCAAAGACGAGGAACGCGAGTTTATGGACACCGACCGCCTGGAGTCCAATCTGGCGTCGATTTCGGCGCAGATGCAGACTTTTTTGGATCGAGTCGGTGAACGCGGTGGGGATTCGTCATCTCGGGTTGAGATCCAGGGAGTCTCGACCGATGAGGAATCCGATAAAAAGACGTCGATGGGTCATTTCAGTACTTCCACCTCGGAGGCCCGCGGGACTGTGGTACGCCGTGACGTTGGGACCCACGTCGAGGTGCTCAACAACGCCGACTGGTTGCAGGGCATTACTTTTCTCGACTTTTTACGAGATGTCGGAAAGTGCTTTAGCGTCAACGCCATGATGGCCAAGGACTCGGTACGGACACGGCTGGAGGAGCGAGAGCACGGCATAAGTTTTACCGAATTCAGCTATATGTTGATGCAGGCCTATGACTTTCTTCATCTCTACGACGAGCGCGGCTGCCGGCTTCAGATCGGTGGAAGCGATCAGTGGGGAAATATTACGGCGGGAACCGATCTGATAGGGCGAAAGAGCAGTCCCGACGGCGAGCAGGCATTCGGGTTGACCTTTCCGTTGTTGACCACTGCCGAAGGCAAGAAATTCGGCAAGTCGGTGGAGGGAGCGGTCTTTCTCGATGCCGAGATGACGAGTCCCTATGACTTTTATCAATTCTGGGTCAACGTCGACGACCGGGACTGCGGCCGGTTGCTGCGATTATTTACCTTTTTGCCTCGCCACGAGATCCAGTCGATGGAGCAGACGATCGAGGATGGGGAAAACCGAGGTGAAGTGCAGCGAAGATTGGCCTCCGAGGTGACGTCCTTGGTTCACGGGGAGGAGGAAGTCCAAAAGGTGGTTCGCGCAAGCAAAATGCTCTTCGGAGAAAAGATCGAGGGATTGAGCGATGACGATCTGCGCTCGATCTTCTCCGATGTTCCGTCCACCGAAATACCTCGACAGCGATTGCGCAGTGGTGAGTTCGACGTCATCGACGCCTTTGTGGATACCGATCTTCAACGCTCGAGGGGAGCCACACGGAGGCTCATCAAACAGGGCGGCGCCTATCTCAACAACGTCCGGATCGAAGATCGCGATCGGGCGCTCGGCGAACAGGATCTGGCCAGCGAGACCATGATGGTCCTGCGTTCGGGGAAAAAGAATTACCACGTCCTTCGCTTCGTCGAGGAGTAATCATCGACCATGCCGCCTTGATGAAAGCCTTGCGCAGCGTCGGGATCGCTGCTGCGATGGTGGCGACCGTGACGGCGGGATTTGCTTATTTTTTCGAACCGCGCCAGTCCGTACTGGCCTTTGGCGCTCTCTTTTTCGCTTCCGCAGCCGTGATGGGGACCGTGGTGTGGCGATGTCGCCGACCACTGTGGGCGATGCACTGGAAACAAGCGCTCATCATGGTGGTGGTGGTGGCAGCACTTTTTCGGATCGCCGCGCTCGTGGCGCCGATCTCGTTATCCGACGATATTTGGCGATATCTGTGGGATGGACAGATCGTTTTGGAAGGGGAATCCCCCTATGCTGAATCGGCGACGGAACGCCTTGAGCGCGGTCTTGGCGATCGGGATTTATACGAAAAGCTCAACCGGCCCGATGCGCAGACGGTATATCCACCGCTGGCACAGATGGCATTTGCCGCTGCGGTGGGCCTGGAACAGGCGATCGGCGGGGCCAGTGAGCGCTGGCTGAGAGCGGTTTTTTCGCTCTTTGATTTGCTGGGCATTGTGGCGCTGGGGCTGGTCCTTGTGCGCTATCGGCGCTCCGTGATGTGGGTCGCCTTATATGCCTGGCACCCCCTCGCCTATTGGGAGGTAGCCGCCGGCGGCCATACGGAGGCGCTGGGCATTGTGTGGCTCGCCGCGCTTTTGGGGTTTGCGGCGTCGAGTCGCCCCGTCGCCACCGGTGTCGCAATCGGACTTGCGGGCCTTGCGAAGTGGACCTTTTTGGTGGTCAGCCCGGTGGTGGCGTTTTTCTTGATGCGCCGTCGTGGCTTACCGGCGGCCGTTCTGGCGACGGTGGCCGCCCTCGTGGTTTCTGCAGTGGGCTATGCGCCGTTTTATACGGACCGGTTGTGGGACAACCACCTGGAGAGTTTGGGTTTGTATGCCGGGCATTTTTCCTTCAACGCCCCGGTGTACTATACGCTCCGTTTTTTATTGGGCTATCGCGAGGGGATCACGGAGCCAGTTAGCCATATTACGGGACCACTGTTGACGGCGGCCACCATTGGGGCCGTCGCCGTCATCTGCTGGTGGCAGGATGGAACGCGGCGGCGTCTATTTTCCGGGGTGGCGTGGTCGGCGGCGGCATATATTGCTTTTACGCCAGTCTTTCACCCCTGGTATGCACTCCCGCTGTTGGCTGCCGGAGCATTGGCGGGATGGACGACCCCGGCCGTATTGGGGGTGGTGATCGTCGTTTCCTACACCTTTTATGCGCCCTGGATGAGCGCCACGGGACAGGCGGTGTTGATGGGAGTGCAGACGGCGTTGGTAGGGATCTGGGCGGTCTGGGAGTTTGGTTCCCATGGATTGCGGCGAATCCTCGAGCGGCGAGGGGTGAAGAAGGCCCGGATTGTGGCCGAATTTCTCGATGGTCAGGAGTCGGTTCTGGACCTCGGCGCCGGTGAGGGATTCGTGGGACAGACGTTGGCCGACCAGGGTCACCCCGTACAACTCGTCGATGTCGTCGATCGCAATGCTACGGATCTGGACTTCAAAGTGTATGACGGGGTCGAACTACCCTTTGATACCGACGCCTTCGACGTGGTGGTGATCTCCTATGTTCTGCACCATGCCGAGCGACCGGATAAGGTGCTCTCCGAGGCCCTGCGTGTGGGCCGCAAGGTTGTGATATTGGAGACCGTCTACGAACGAGGGTGGGATCGTCGTCTGGTCACCGTTCTCGATCACAGCGCAAACGCACTGCGCGGAATGGCACCCGAGCCACTTCGGCTGGATACCGTCGATGGCTGGCTCGATCGCATTGATAGTGTGGGAGGCCATGTCGAGTCCTGGCGATGGCTCGGTCGTGGGATTCATCGCCACATCGCGGTGGTCTGTCGATCGCGATGAGGATGGATCTGGGAGGCCCGAAATGACGAACGCCGCACCTCATAGATGAGTGCGGCGTTCGTTGAGAGCGTCCCCTACGGGATTCGAACCCGTGTCGCTGGCGTGAAAGGCCAGTGTCCTGGACCAGGCTAGACGAAGGGGACAACCTACAGGACCGGACTTCCAAGGGTCCAATAAGACCGGTCGATTGTGGGCCCGCATAATATGGCGGGCAATCGAAAAACATCAAAAAGGACGCTTCTCGAAGCGTCCCCTACGGGATTCGAACCCGTGTCGCTGGCGTGAAAGGCCAGTGTCCTGGACCAGGCTAGACGAAGGGGACGTGAGCCGTGGAGGATTCGAACCTCCGACCCGCAGATT
>SKPJ01000443.1 GCA_007119595.1 Myxococcales bacterium | reverse complement strand
TCTAAACCAATACCAGGATAATTGTGACTATTTTGAGGAAATCGATACTCTGGAACCCCCTACCATCACCAGCGTCGGCCCCTGCATGGTGTGGCATCCTTTAAAGGACCATGAGAAAAACGAACAGAGTTCCAATAATAACACATGTAAAAATTACGATCGTCCTCCGCCCTGTAATTTCGCCGACGACGAGTGTGAGTTTTTGGGACGTGAATTCGGCAAGTACGATCCCAACGGGTTCGAGGAACGGATGGAGGCGATGGCCAATGATCCGAAGATGCGGCTCAGTGATGAACAGACACCGCGCCATATTCAGATCAAACAGATCCTCACCGGAGATATGAGCCTCAATGGCGACGACGGACCGGGGTGTTGGTTTGTGCCCCGGGCTCGCGGTGCCATCTCGGAAGAGCAGGTGTGCTGTCCCTATATGGAAAACGGTCGATGTTACGACGACGATAAAGCCAAAGAGGATGACCGAGAACACGCCGAAATATTCGAAAGCTATGTCGATTACGACGATCCGGTGCCCCATTTCCAGGAGGTCTACGACCGCGATACCCAGGGGGAGGGTCTGCTCGATATGATCGGGAGCACCGGTATTTTTTCGGTGGCCATGTTCGACGGATATCGCGGTGATGGAACGCGCAATGATAATGGATACGGATGGGATTTCCCCACCACCGATATCATGGCCGGTGGTTCCCCTTACGGCACCGGCTATGCGGATTGCGGCAACGAGGATAGCTCGGGTTGTGATAACCTCGGTCTCTTTCGATGGGTGGGACCCACCAATTTTGCGGAGCTCGATCCGGCGGGCCGAATGGCCGCCGCCGATTATGTTCAGGATGCGATCTTGGATGCCGGATTCTTGATCTATGATGAAGACGGTGATCCTCCAACGAAATTAGAGACCATCTTTCATACCGACCACGACGGAGTGACCTTCGACTATCCGCTGGGTCAGCAACCAATTGCTCAGGCAAGCCCCTTAGGGCCGGCGTTCCACGATCTCCATCAATTTTATACGCAGGGACAAGAATTGGGCATGGAGGGCGGTGAGGGAGACCTCGATCCCTGGGCCGAAGATCCCTATCGCGCCTGCCGGGCGCGCCATTCGGTGATCTTCACCGACGGGATGGCCGAACCGGAGGCCCCTGGAGGAGCCGGAGATGGATTGGGAAGCGATATTTTGATGGGAGGTGGATTTGGCTACCATCCGGATCGATTTCCCTATCCGACCACCGAAGAGGCCATCGAGGAGATGATCGAGGACGCCAAAGGGGACGCGCTCGACAATCGATTCGAGCCCAAGGTCCACGTCATCGGCGCCGGCCTGGAGGGAGATCTCGAGGGAAGTGATGAGCAAAAAGCCCACCGAATCCACGTCCTTCACAAGCTAGCGGCGATGGCGCAAGCCGGACAAACCTGTGCCCAATATTATCTTCCGGCGAGTATGATCCCCTACGAAGATGGCAATGGAGATGCAGTCGTTACCCTCAATGAAGATGGGGAGGAAGTAGATGGCAGATGTGGAGATCCAGATGATGATTATGCCGATGGTCCCTGTCTGGCGCTGCAGCGAAATGTCCTCGACGACATCGGACTAGCCGATGAATACCAGGGTTATGACTATTGCCCGCCCGGCAGTGACTGCACTCATGATGAGGAGTCGTCAGAGACCTTTGAATGCGATCATCCGGCCCTGGTATTGACCGAAAACGATCGGGAGTCGATGCGCCGGGCGTTTACCCTGATCTTCAACGAGATCGCCGGAACCTCCGGATTGTCGGCGACGACACGGCCCTCGATCACCAATCAGGTCGATCGGGGAAGTGACGAGCCGGGACAGTACCGAATCTACTCCGGGCTTCGGGTCGCCGGAGATAATCCGCACTGGAAGGGATTGTTGGCCCGGCAATTTTTAGAATGTGGAGACGACGGAACGATCCAAGAAGCTGCGCAGGATTTTTTGCACGACGATATGGTGCGGCTTCGCGTCGATCTGACCGACGAGGAGTTATTTGACGATGACGATGAGCTGATCGACGAGGAATTACAGGATGCGATCGCCGACGCCATGGACGGGTCGGTGGATGGAGATCGGCGCCGAATCTTTACCTCGGTGCCGATGTTTATCGGAGATGATGTGAAGGAAGATGATATGGACCAGGATGGAGATATCGCGGGGTCAGTGGCCTACTCCAGTCCCTATCTCGAGTCTGCTTATCAGTTATATCAATCGCAGACAGACGACGTTTTCGGTGATAACTACGATTTGCCGAATGTGAGCGCGCCGTCAGTGTTGCGCAAAAGTCGGGTGCCCTTTTATCACGACGCTCTCTACGACACATTTACCGAAAACCAGGGGGCCGATATGGGCAGCAGTGACTTCTATGATTATTGGGGCGTCAGCGGGGAGAGCGAGCTTCGAGAGGTAATCGATGATTATCGCGGTCGCACCGCGTTTCGCGGTGACCGGGTGCTCGGGGCCATTCGCAACTCCAATCCCGTCTCCGTCGGAGCACCGCGCCTCGATCTTCCGATCGATAGCTATCGGAGTTTTCAGCGGCTGTACGCCCAGCGTCCGACCATGACCTATGTGAGCACCTTGGATGGACAATTGAGAGCCATTCACACCGGGGAGCCCGATAATGTGATGGTCAATGAAGCCTTTGAAGATGAACATGGTGACCAGCATGAGAAGGTCGGAAGCGTTGTGAATCAGCGCGAAGCGTGGGCCTATATTCCACAACTGCTCCACGAGAGGCTCGCCGATTTTTCGGGTCAGACGGCGCCGGATTCACTGATCGATGGATCGCCGGTGGTGCGAGATGTGCGTCTGTGTCAGCGAGGCAAGAATTTTAGTGCCAATCGGCGAGCTTGTCCGGATACCGGGCGAGAGTCGGAGTGGAGGACCGTGTTGGTGCAGGGGATGGGCCTTGCCGGATCCGGTTATTTTGCCCTCGACGTTACGCGAAGTGGAATCAACGCCGCAGACGACGACAACGTCAAAGGGCCCGATCCACTGGTATTGTGGGAATTCGGGCCCGACTGGGAGGCCATGCAATTGCAGCATATGGATTCTGATCTTCTCTATCGCCCGGAGGTCACGCCCAGTGATGATTGTCTCGATGATTTCGATAGTAGCGATCTTCCGACCATCGGGGATACCGATATCGAGGAGATGTGGGAGATGGCGATGTTGGGCTCTACGGTGGGAGAGCCCGCCATTGGCTCCATCAACCTGCGCTTTGCCGATTCCGACGATCAACCGCAGGTGGTGCAGCGCCCGGTGGCCGTCGTGGGGGCCGGTACGGCCTCCAATGCTTCGGCGATGGATCCCTTTTCCGACCGGAAGATTTCGGAGTGTACCGAGGACCTGATCGGCAAGGCGGTATATGTCATCGATTTGCAAAGCGGGCAGTTATTGCGCCGATTCGTGGAATCGGACGAGGGGATTTTTGATGCCGAGATGACGGGTACCCCGGTGTTGAGCGGGGGAAGCCCCGGAGAGGTGAGCACCCGTGGCTTTATCGGGGATTCGGACGGACGAATGTACCGCATCGATTTCACGAGCACGGACCCCGCGAATTGGGAGATGACGACATTCTTTGATCCCAAAGAGGAGATCGACGATATCGACGAAGACGACGAGCTCGGACCGGCGGCGTTTCGCCCCGCCATTACGCGGGGAACGAACCGCGAGATCGTGGTTGTCTACGGGCTGGGACAGCAGGACGATTCCGGCGGTGAGGGTACGGTTCAGATGATGATCGGTGTGCGGGAGTCATTTGAACTCGTGGGCGATGATGTGGAGATCAATGGAAGAGAGGTCTGGTCTGAGATCTTCGAGGGGGGAGGAGACGATGCTAGCGATTCCGAAGTGGAGCGGCTGACGGGGGCGCCGGTGATCTTCAATAATGACGTCTTTTTCACGACCTATATCGAGGATGTCGAAGAGCGGTGCGAAGCCGGCTATTCGCGTATCTATCGGCTCCATTATAATACCGGTGCAGGGGGCTGGGATGACGATGAGGTCCACAAATCACTGGATAAAAACGATGTCAACGTTGATGACCCTCGATTCATCCAGACCGTGGATCCGATGCTGATTCGCGGTATGGCTATCACCATGGGACCGAATTGCGGCCTCGCCGGGTCGGGAGCCCTGGGCTCGGCGCCGCAGCAGAGACCGCAACTGGTCGCCCAGACCGGGGCTGGCCGTATCGGAACATCCGACGATGCCGATGAGGGATCCGGTGCCGCCGGCGGCGGTGAGATCGGTGGAATCGGAACCATCGCCGTCGATCTCGAGATGCCCGATACTCGGCTGGTGCCGGTCAGTTGGTCGGTTCTGGAGCACTAAGTCATCGATAAGTACGCCATGGGATTGACGAATAAAATATCGTCCTCGCTTCTTGCCGCAGTCGCTTTTCTTCTCGCGCTTACCGGTTGTCGCTGTGAGCCGGAGCCCGATCCGGAGCCCGAGGAGATCGTCGAGGAGGAAGAAGAAGAAGTCGAGGAGGAGGACGAAGAACTCAGCGAGGTATTCGGGATTCCCATGCCGCCCGAATATTTCGATGTGCGTCAATATGACCATCGCGTTCGGGTAGCCACCGGGATGGATCTCGATGAATTGGAGGAGTTTTTCACGGAAGTGGTGGTGGACTTCGAGGTGGTTCGCCCCGGAGATCGGCTGAGAGTGGTGCCACTGCGAAGTGGACAGGGCCGGGCGACAGCCTCTCGATATGGGGGACGCCGCGGTCACGTGGTGATCAATTATCGCCGCGACATGGAACTGGACCTTACGGGGCTACCGACATGGGGAGACGCAGATGATGAGCCGGAGGCCGATCCGGAGCCCGAAGAAGTGGTGGAAGAACAGGTGCGCACCGAACCACCGCCGCCGACAATGCGCACCGGCTCAGAGCGTCCGGATTGGCTCGATGACGTACAGGGAGAACCGGTGAAGCTGCGAACGGCCGATGGGGAGTTATTGGCCCCCGGCGCTCGCTGGGGCGAGCCCTACACGCCGCCCGAGGGCTCACCGCTCGATCAGGAGCGGATGCGGCCCAATTTCGGAAGACCCTTCGGGGATTGGCGAGCCCGTTGATGTGACGGGCGATGCATCTTTTAAGTAACACTCGGTCACTCGGCTCGATCCGAGCCATCAGTCAGAAAAAACAAGGGGATGGATTGCGCCCAGAAGTAGGGGTGTGATTCATCTCCGTCGGTCGAAGGGCCGGAGCAGCAGGGCGAAACCTGACAAGGAGCACGACCGCAGCTGTGGCAGCGCCACCGCCAGGGAGTCGCGACACCGTCAGATTCGGT
>SKPJ01000325.1 GCA_007119595.1 Myxococcales bacterium | reverse complement strand
CGTCGGCGCAGTCGATGAGGGGATAGAGATCGAGGCCGGTCTCAATGCCCATTCGATCCGTAACGGCGATGAGCACTTCCAGGGGGCAATTTCCGGCGCCGGCGCCCATGCCGGCCACCGATCCGTCGACGCGGTGAGCCCCGGATTCGATGGCAATGATGGTGTTGGCCACCCCGAGCCCCAGGTTGTTGTGGTTGTGAAAGCCGACCTGGCAATCCAGGGCATCGCCAAGGGCTGTGATGCGCTCTTTTGCCTCGTCCATCAACAGCGCTCCGGCGGAGTCGGTGACGTAGACGCAATGCGCTCCGTAGGACTCCATCAAACGGGCCTGTTCGACCAATTTTTCGGTCTCGATCATATGGGCCATCATCAAGAAGCCGACCGTGTCGAGACCGGCGTTTCGAGAAAACTCGATATGCTGGCGGGCCACGTCGGCTTCCGTGCAATGGGTGGCGATGCGAATGGTGTC
Source organism: Myxococcales bacterium (assembly GCA_007119595.1). Taxonomy (GTDB): domain Bacteria; phylum Myxococcota_A; class Bradymonadia; order Bradymonadales; family Bradymonadaceae; genus SLJM01. The sequence continues at coordinate 4,891 of SKPJ01000325.1, read as the reverse complement.
GATCCCGCAGTCGATGGCCATCTCGATGTCGGCGACGGTACCGATACCCGGCAGCAATAGGGCCGCCAATTTGGTGCCGTCGAGTACCTCTCGAACGGCCTGCAGATATTCGCGCTCAGTGTGGGCTGAAAACCCGTAGTTGAGGGAGTTTCCACTGAGCCCGTCGCCGTGACTGACCTCGACGATGTCCACGTTGGCCTGGTCGAGTTTGACGGCGATATCCACCATTTGCTCCACTGTGTATTGGTGGCCCAGAGCGTGCATCCCGTCGCGCAGTGTGCAGTCGTTGACGATGATCGAGCGATCACTCATCTCATGCTCCTTCGTTGGTGGCCAATAGTTCGCCCATTCGCAGAGCGGCGGCGGTCATGATATCTAGATTTCCCGCATATTTCGGCAGATAATCGCCGGCCCCTTCGACCTCGAGCAATACGGTAGCCCGCATTCCACGAAGCGCTCCCCGTCCGGGTATAACGAGAGGTTCGTCGAGGTGAGACTCGAAGACCGGCGGATTGACGATCCGATAACCCGGCACGTACTCCGCCACCTGGTCGACCACCTCTTCGATGGCCGCTGTGATCTCTTCTTGGGATGCCCCTTCAAAAAAGACATGCACCGTATCGCGCATGATAAGCGGTGGTTCGGCGGGATTTAAGACGATGATCGCCTTTCCCTGCTCGGCGCCGCCGATTTGCTCCAGCCCGCGGGCCGTGGTGGCCGTGAATTCGTCGATATTGGCCCGCGTTCCGGGACCTGCCGATTTGCTGGCGATGGAGGCCACGATCTCGGCATAGCGCACATCGGCGATCTGGGAGACCGCCCAGACGACGGGAATCGTCGCCTGTCCACCACAGGTGACCATATTGACGTTCGGAGCATCGGCGTATTCTTCAAGGTTGGCCACGGGAACCACGAAGGGCCCGACGGCGGCGGGCGTCAGATCAACGGTGCGCTTGTTGGTCTTTTTGAGAATTGGAGCGTGGTCCAGATGGGCCGAAGCGCTGGTGGCGTCGAAGACGACCTGTACGTCCTCGAAGATCGGATCGTCGATCAACCCCTTGATGCCCTGATGGGTCGTCTTTACGCCCCGTTGTCGCGCCGTGGCCAGACCCTCGGAGTCGGGATCGATCCCGACCACCATGGCCGGTGTGAGCACCTGAGAGCGCTGCTGCATCTTGATCAATAAATCGGTGCCGATATTTCCGGATCCCAGGATTGCCGCGCTGATCTCAGCCATGTCGAAAGTCCGTGGAAGTGAAAAAAGGAGAAATGCTCACTCGCCAAAGCGCACGTTGACCACACCGAGGCCGGCGATATCTGCGCGCACCCAATCGCCGGGAGCGATGTCGGTGACCGGTCCGAGGGCTCCGGATAAAACGATCTCACCGGCGGATATCTGTTGTCCGAATTCGGCGAGTTTATTGGCCAGCCAAACGACGGCGTTGATGGGATTTCCAAGACAAGCAGCGCCGACGCCGGTGGAGACGACGTCGCCGTTCTTTCGAAGCGCCATGCCCGCCAAGCGAAGGTCGAGCGATTTCAACTCGCGAGGCGAATTGCCGAGCACGAACATGCCGCTGGAGGCATTGTCGGCGATGGTGTCCTCATAGGTGATATCCCAGTCGGCGATTCGGGAGTCGATGATCTCCAGCGCCGGGAGTACGTGGTCTGTGGCACAGATCACGTCGGCGGCGGTCACGCCGGGGCCCTGCAATGAATCGCGAAATACAAAGGCCACCTCGGCTTCCACCCGGGGCTGCAAAAGCACCTCGGTGGAAGCGCTCATGCCGTCGAGGACGACCATATCATCCAATAATACACCGAAGTCGGGCTCCGAGACCCCGAGCCATTGTTGAATGGCTGGACTCGTGAGCCCGATTTTGCGCCCCACCGGTCGCGCCGGCTTGTCGAATAATCCCCGTTTGGTGTGTCGCCATTGAATCAGCCGATGCTGTACGGCGTAGGCCGTGGCGACGTCCAGATCCGGATGATCCGCCGATGGCGCCTCACAGGGTTGACCGGAGCATTGAGCGGTCCAAATCCGTTCGGCGATCGATGCGACTAGATCCCGCGGGTCACCATCCATTTTTTTATGTCCCGTCTTCAGAAAATCATCGAGCCCAGATATGTCATCCAGTAGGTGACTCCAAATGCCAGCGTCGGCAGAGCGTATTTTTTATTTGTCCGCGCGATGAGCCCCGCCAAGATCATGGTCGCCACGCCCATGGGTAGGCTGATAAAGGGGATTGGCATCTCCAGCGCTGTGGCCAGAATTTGTGCGGTCCAAAGCTCCATAAACAAGGTGGTGGTGGCGATAAAGCCACAACCTGCACCCATCAAGGCGAGGGTTCCGTGGGGAAAGGACTCGAAGAGCTTTTCGGAGTGTTTGGCTTTGACCTGTGAATTCGACGTCTTGGTTGGGCGTGCCATGAAATACTCCTGGCTGTGGAAAATCGGCTCCGCGTTGGCGAATCATAGGTCACAGCTTCCAAGATTCGCAACTAGCGATGCACTACGACAAGTTCTCAGGGCACGAAAAAGTCGTCACGACCACCGAAATAAAATTCGGGCATCCTCTTAAAGGTAATCGCACCCAAAGCGTTGATGATAAAACCAGCGACGATGCAGGCCTTGAAGACCCTGGTCAGTGGGCGCCGACCCATGGCGAGCAGCAGGATGAGATAGGGGGTATAATCGAGGCTAAAGCGAAACCCGAACTGCTCGAAGCCCGTATTTTGATAGAAAAAGCCGGGGATGGCGATCACCGCTACGGTGGCCCAGCTCAGTCGGCGCAGAAAGGACTCTCTGTCGTGTTCCGCTTTCCGCGGCCAGAGCAGGTACAAAAAGGCCGGTGTGGTCAACAATAGGCTCATCCCGTGACGACTGATCACGACGTAGGGATACTCCGCCTGAATGCCCGGCAACAGGGTGAACGCCGCCGAGAGATTTCGGCTCAAAAAGGCCCAGTGAAAGAGGCCGTATTCCTGTATATGAGCGACCATTCCACCCGCCAAAAGGCGGTGGCCGAACTCCGTAAAATCCCCGAAGCGGATGTAGTTCATCCATAAAAGCCCGATTCCGACGACGAGACAGGGCGTACAAAAGAGCGCCAGCTTTCGTATGGCCCACTTCATCTCGCTTTTTCCAACGCCGATCCAGCGCCCGCCGGGAAAAAAGACGAAGGCGAAAAAGAAGATCGCCGAAAAGACCAGTGGCGTTCGGGTGGCGAAGGCCAGTGCCAGAAAAATGCCCGCCAATAAAGGGCGTCGAGCGTCGATGGCACACCAGATATAGGCGAGGGTAAAGGTGATCCCCACGATGAGCGCGGTAAACCACACCTGTCCCAAAATAGCGCACCACAGGTGCACGGTTCCAAAACCGAAGAGCCCGGTCAGCCATAGGTTGTCACTGCGGGTTCGGTCCGTGATCCCCGTGGTGGCGAGGCGCTCCAATAATAAAAAGATCAACAATACGTTGAGAGCCGCGAAAAAAAGCGTAAACCACACGTCGTTGACGTCGTACTCCCACACCGCGGCCAGGGGCATCATCAACCATGCCGGTGCCGGCGGAAAGGAGACGAAATAACGCCGCTGCGAAGACTTCACATCACGTCGCTCGAGATGAACCACGTTGGTTGTGCCCAGCAGTTGAAAGGGGCCCTGTCCCACCCGTTGTTGCCAGTTGCCCTCGAAGACCTCGCCATCTTGCAGGGTTACCTCCCAATAGCTCGCCCAGTCGTTTCGATGGGGCGGATCGCGGTCCAGTTCGAAGGGCTCCTTATCGGCCCGCCGTTCGGAAGCGTCGTCGCTAAACGGCGCTGCGAGCATGGAATTGGTGGTGTTGGCCAGATAGACGAAATGGGTATCGCCGCTGGGTTCCGTGATATGGTCCCAGGAAAATAGGGACAGTCCGGCCAGGGCGATCAAGAAGACTCCCAGCGCCCAGCGCCAATCCGCCATGGGGCGAGTTGAGTCGGAACTCATTATGGTTGGCATCTTCCCGTCGCTCATCGCAGCCAGCCTCGTCGAGGGCACGTAGAATCGTCGACGTGACTACCAGATTTATTGGGCTGGATAAAAGGGGGACCAAAATATTCGCTGTGGCTCGCTGATTGTAGTCGCTCTTGGTTCGCCAGGGGTATTGCCGTGTTTCGTGTATCCCTGCAGCTCCGATCAACGGAGGCCGGATGACCGGTGATCTCCGGCCACGGTGTATTGTTTGCCCCTGTAGGCGGCATGGACGATGGCGGTCGATGACTCCTTAACTCGGGTCGGTTGGTGCGTAGGTTCGGCGTTTTCAAATTGGGGATCGCGAAGATGTACGAGTGGTTTCTTTTTCGGTCAGGGGAGGTGGGCAGTGCGAACTATGGGGAAGAAGAGGGCGAGTTCGGCGGCAGCATGTGAGCAAATTGTGGAGGATGTCGTTGCTCAGGGGTTCAGCGTATATGAGGGGTTTATCGGTGAAGCTCTGGTTCATCAACTGGTCGCAGATACTCGTATATTGTGGGAGCAAGGAGAGTTTGAGTCTGCCAAAGTCGGTCACGGAGCAGAAAAACAGAGTTGCCCGACCGTGCGAAGTGACCGGATTCACTGGCTGGAGCCCGACGAATTAAGCTCTGGTCAGGCTCGATATACGGCGACTCTCGAAAAACTCCGACTTGCCCTGAATCGGGCGACCATGGTTGGGCTATTTGAGTGGGAGGGCCATCTGGCTATCTATCCCGCCGGAAGCTTTTATCGGCGTCATCTCGATGTGTTCCGACACGCCCGTGAGCGAAAACTATCGACGATATTATATCTCAACGAGGGCTGGACCGCCGGCGACGGCGGAGAGTTGAGGTTCTATCTCAATGGTACGAACCGGGAGGAATACGTTGATATCGCTCCTCGTG
>SKPJ01000232.1 GCA_007119595.1 Myxococcales bacterium | reverse complement strand
TTCCCCGCGAAGTTCGCTCCACGGAGTTGAGGCTCTTCAACAATTCGATGCGTCCGGCAACGCCGAAAAAGAGGCTCATGCCGACGGCCATGGCGCCGACGACGAATGGCGATTCGATCAAAAAGGGAAAGAGCAGACAGGCTGCGGCACTTGCGAGATGGACGAATTTTCGACTGTGCTCCGGGGAAGGGCTGCCGAGTCGAGCCCACAGCTCGCCGATGCCCAAAATGCCGAGGAGTATCACCAGTAGGACGGCTGCACCGAGCAGGTCGTCGCCGATCACGAGCGGACCTCCTCGACGATGAAGTCCCCATAAAAGAAGGCCCGGTCACGCCGGTGGAGTCGCGTCGACAATTCTTCGAGATGATTCAGCCGCTCCGGAAAAAAGTCATATCCGCAGCGGGGAACCATCATATTCCAGGTTGCGAGCCGGGCACCGGGACGGGCAGCGTCGAGAAGAGCGGCATAGATCTCGCGGGTCGTGTCCTCGTCGAGGTATTCGAAGAGATCGGACAGATTATAAGCGTCGAATCCATCGGCCTCCCAGTGGCGCGTGGCGTCGTCGATGGAGCCACGACAGAGAGTCAATCGCTGCAGACCGTCGCGGATGGACTCGTATTTCTCCGGTTGCAGATAGGGGGGCAGGGCATCGTGGAAATTTCCCCGTAAGATAAACGTCAGGTAGGGATTATCGTGAGTCGCTAATTCGGTCAGTGCGTACTCGGTGCGTCCATATATCTCGCGGGAGACCGGGCCCTCTACGTAGCGAAAAAACTCCGGATCGCGGCCCAGCCAGCCCATGACCCGGCGGCTAAAAAAGATGCGAAATAAGATGCGCCACCGCCGCGTATCCCACGTTGTGTCGTAAAACTGGCGTCGCTCCTCGGCGGATCGCTTCTCCAGTATTTTTCGAATGGTTTTACGGGAGTGGATAAAGGGAAGTACGCGACGGCGAAATAGAGCAAAGTAGTTCTCGAATTTTCCGCCGAAGATTACGCCTTCGTCCACCAGATCAGTATGTGCGTCCCAGTACTCGATAGATGGTGTCGACAGGTCGTCGCGAAGACCTCGGTAAGTGCTGCGACGAGAGGCCGATGGGCGTAGGCCCAGAAAAGCCAGTACCTCCGGATAGTCGAGGTTTAGAAACGCCGCCGCTCGCAGATCCACACAGGCCAGTTGGGGACGGCTCAGATCCACGGCGACCACCTCGGCACCGGTCGACAAAAGTTCCAGGGCGTTATCTCCGGCGGAGGCGATGGACAACACCCGATCGCCCGGACCCGGATCGAGTGCTTCGCGAAGAATGTCGGCGTCCTCCCAGCAATTGGCATAGCGAATGATGTCGAAGCTCGCCCGGCTATCGATTTGGTCTGCATCGGAGCGGTTGTGAAGGTCGACAAACACGGGCAGAGCTCCTGCATTGATGAATGGTGTCGCGATGGAGTCCCATTATGGGCCATCGCGAGCCCGAAATCGACTCGACAACGCTGCTGAGCAGAAGTGAGCGCCCGGCACGATGTAGGGCTTGCAGTCCGTCGGGAAATTGCGCTCCCTATTTCAAGCTTCGTCCAGGGGAGCCCGAAGCGCTTCGAGGCGCGCATCGATATCTGCGACCTCGTCGGGCTCGGCGAGTTCCACCCACTGCTCACGGGCCATCTCATAGACGCACTGGGCACGCTCGACTTCACCCGCATCGGCGGCAAGTCGGCCGGCTCCGGCACAGCAATCGGCGATATCGCGGCTGAACACCGGTAACTCTTTTAGGTGCTCACGGGCGCAGTCGAGGTGGTGGTCGAAGCCGTTCCAGTCGTCCAGGCCGGCGACGGCAAATAGCGTGCAGGCGTGGACGTAGCCGACCCAGCCGGTGAGGTTTTTTTCGATTACGGTCTGGCGCGCGTCCTCAAGGCGGTCACGTCCCTCTACATATTTCCCCTGCATGCACGCCACGATCCCCAGGTTGATGGGATAGATGTGCAGCCCCTCACGAAGTCCGGCTCGGGTATCCGTCACCAGGGCCTGCCGGTAAAATTCTTCTGCGCGAGGGAGGTCGTCTACGAATCGGTAATTTTCGCCGAGGCTGTTGAGGCAGTTTGATGTAAGCATCGGGTTGCCGCTGTCCTGGCTGATCTCGAGGGCACGGGAGAGGAGTTCGAGGGCACGATCGTATTCGCGCTGGTCCTGGTACGTGAAGCTCAACATGCGCAGTGAGGCCACGTGCTGGCGTACGTCGTTGAACTCGCGGGTGATGCGAGCGGCCCGTTGAAAATTTTGATGTGCACGTCGGTAGTCGCCGCTCCGGCGTTGCAACCATCCGATGCATCGCAGGGCGCGCGCCGTGCCTGATTGGTCGTCGCGTGCCTCGAAGAGTTGCAAGGCTTGTTGTCCAATCTCTAGTCCTGACTCGACGTCCCCGCGCAGACCTGCCAGGTGTGCTCGATTGCCAGTGACCTCGGCGAGCAAGTCGTCCCAGCGATTGTTGCGGCTGCATGCCTCGCAGCGCTCGAAGATTCGCTCCGATTTGTCGAGCTCAGCATGTAGCCGGGCGATCTTTGCTCGTTGAAGCCAGGCGTGCACTGTTCGACGATCGTCGTCGCCGATACCCAGGCGCTGGCGGGCCCGGTCGTGGAGGTCGCACAGGGAGGATGCCGCGTTGAGGTCGGCGATGTTTCGGTGGTGATCTGTAGCCTCGCGCAGCGGCCCAAGCGCGCGCTCGTCTTCGCCGGCTGTAAGCCAGTGGTTGGCCCGGCGCCGAGCCGTCTCTCCGGGCTGCTCCGGATAGAGCCGCTCGAGGGCCGCTGCGCAGCGTCGGTGGTGTTCCGACCAGCGCCCGCGCCGGGCGCTATCGCGTCCAATGCTCTCGACCAGCAGTCCGTGGGCGAAGGACCAGCCGTCGTCTGTGTGCCTGGCCAAGCCCCGGACGACGAGTTCGCCAACCAGGCGTTCGGGTACTTCGAAGCCAGCGTCGGCACATACTGCTCGCCACTCCTGGGCAGCAATCTCGCGGCCGAGCGCGGCGGCCAGTGCGATCGCCTCTCGAGCTTCCGCACGCTGCTCAGGCGGATAGTGGCTGACCAGCCTGTCGATGCGTTCGGCCCACATCTGGTGGATGTCGTCGGGCACCGACAGCGTCGTACCATTGGCGATTTGAAAGCCCGCCGGGCCGGGCTGGAGATTCCCGCCGGCGATCAAGTCGCCCAGAAGCTGGTGGGCGAAGAGCGGGTTACCCTCGGTTCGTCCGGCGAGTTTCTCGCCGAGTTCGGGATCCAGTGGCAGCATCCGGTCGATCAGCGCCCGGTGATCGGCTGTGCCGATGGGGCCGAGTTCGATGTGTTCACACAATTGGCTGTCTGTTAGGTCGGCGATGCGGCGCTGAAGCTCGCTATTTTCGGTGAGTATGTCGGAGCGCACCGTCGCTAAAATCAGCCCTGTTGGTGGACTCTTGGATGTGACCAGGTGCTCGACGAGCCCCACCGCATCGGGGTCTTGATGCAGATCGTCGAGCCACACCACCGGCGCACGGCGACGGCCCAGTCTCGCCAAAACTCTGGCCATCAGTGTGTGTTTATGGTCACGATTGGCAAATTGAAAGCGCGGCCCCTCGATCTCGCCGCCGTCAGCGCTGGGATAGACGAGTTCGGTGAGGGCGCGGGCATCGAGTTCGACGGTGTCGTCGTCCTCGCCGAATTCGGGCAATCGCTCGCACAGCTCCTGGTAGAGCTGGCCGCGACCTAGCTTCCAGGTGTGGAAAGCGCCCTGAATCATGCCGGCCATGCCGGTTGCGGCCTTTCGTGTTCCGGGAGCGTAGATGGCGCGATACACCTGCGCAGCCCCTACCTCGTGGGCCCGGGTCGCCATCCAACGGGCCAGCCGGCTTTTTCCGACGCCCGCCTCACCGGCGAGAAAGACCACCCGGAGGCAGCCCTTTTGGGCGACCTCGCCGAGGGCCTGCCAGATGAGATCTCGCTCCTTTTCGCGGTCCACCAGCGGGATTTCCCGCAGCCCGAACAACCCCAACCCGGCGTTCACCAATGCCGTCGGTAGTCGCTGGCGATCCGGTGTGCGCCAGCTCGGCGGAACAGGCGGACCGGCGTCGGCGCCGTGGATCTGCCTGTCGACCTCCCGCACTTTGGCCTCCAGCCTGTCGACCTCCCCAGACTGCGCTGATTGGTCCCAAGAAGGCTCCACAGGTTCCCTGGCGACCGTGTCGGCAGACGCCAGATCGACGGTGTCGGAGATCAGTGTGGTTGCGCCGTCTGTCAGTGCTCTGGACTGCTGCCAGTGGAGGGTCTGCATCATCGTCGTGGGCGACGCCGGGTCGGCGGGGGCGCTGTCCGTGACACGAGGTGGCTTAGCACGTTTTTCCGCGGCCTCGCTTCGAGGTAGCGCCCAGGCGGCGTCGGCGGCATATTGAAATCGGTTCGTGGGATCGATGGCCATCGCCCGGCGGATCCAGTCCTCGACGCCATCCGGGATGGCAAAACGAGGTCTAAGATCTGGAAACTCCGCGTCGCAATGTTTCATGGCCACGGCGATGAGCGAGTCGCCGGTATATGGCGGTTGGCCGCACACCAGGTGCCACGCCACACATCCAAGGGCGTACAGGTCGGTCCACGGGCCGTAGCGGCGCCACTTGCTGCGGAGTTGCTCCGGTGCCATATAGTGCGGTGTACCCGAAAACTGCTCTAGATCGCGCTCCTCACGCTCCACGATCTGTTCTAGGGCGTGGGCCAGCCCGAAGTCGGCCAGCTTAACCCGTGGCCGCTCCTGCTCGGCATCGTCGAAGAGTAACAGGTTTTCCGGCTTTAGATCTCGGTGGATGACCTGCCGGGCGTGTGAGAAGGACAGCGCGTCGAGTATCTGCAAAAGCAGGTGGCGCACATCCTCCCAGTCTCGATAAGGCATCTGGTCGCGCACCGTCCCCCGCTCGGCGAGTTCCATGGCCACGTACGAGTCGCGCGCTGAAAGCACCCCGCCGGAGGCTCGGGCGGCCTCTTCGTCGATCGTCCCGTAGTCGAATAGGTAGATCACTCCGGGATGGACGAGTCCGGCATGAGCCTGCACCTCGCGGTGAAATGCTTGCCGAGAGGCTCGATCGCCGTCACCAGCGATCACTTTGATAGCCACAGGGGTACCGGTGTCAGTATGACCGGCCTCAAAGACCTTCCCCATCCCGCCCCGACCGATGCATGGGCCCACCACGAAAGGGCCAAGCGCAATCGTATCGTCCATGGTCCGCGGCTCCCGTTTTGAAGGGGCGACAATTATCGCGTAGCTACGCTATAACGCTGTGAGCAGAAGTTGATGGAGATAGACTGCAAAGTCGAGTGTGCGTCGGACAAGGCGCGGCGACGAGGCGATGCGATGTAGCATCGTCGAGCGAGCCGCAACGCCGCTTCGACGTGCTCTCG
>SKPJ01000122.1 GCA_007119595.1 Myxococcales bacterium | reverse complement strand
CCATAAATTGTTTGTCCTGTTCACTGCTCATGACCCGGTAGTGTGCTCTGCCCCGTAGCGACAATCAAGGGTTGAGCCCCCAACAGTTAAAATCGAAATGTGGTGGTCAGCGTGGGACTTCCGAGGTGGACTTCGTAGTCGAAGTCGTCTCCGTCGTAATTGATGAAGAGGTGTCGGTAACCGAGCTCGAAGTCGACGCCGTTGGCGGCCAGACCGAGGCCGGCGTAGAGCTGCCAACTGAACTCGGAGCCAAAGCCGATGCCTCCTGCGTCGCCATAATAGGCGAGATAGAGCCAATCCATCGGCATGACTCGTCCCCGAATGCCCACAATCGGATCGAGCCAACCGTCGGAGGCGGAGGCGGCGAATAAGTCCTCGTTTTCGACTTCCACGCCCGTATCGACATGGACGTAGCGAAATCCGGCCACCGGCCCCAACTGCAGAATGTCGATGAGCTCGTAGGTCCAGTTAACCGTGACGTGACTGATGAATTTCTCCAGGTCGAACTCACCGTCTGCACCGTCGAGCTCGACATCGGCGGTGCTCATGTCCAGATATTGCAAATCAGCTGCAACGCTGGTGCGGCAGTAGCCGGCTTCCACTCCCACTCCGGGGGCCAGATTGATGATCGGATCTCGATCGGCGCCCGGTCTGGCGTCGATATCGGCGACTTGCCCGTTGAATACAACGTCGCCGGATACGCCGGGTACACCGAGACCGGGAGAAATTCGAAAAAATCCGCGATGATCCGTATGAGGTCGGCGCGTTCGGCGGTTTTGGTATACGCTGACTTTGCAGGGCCGCGCATTGTGTGGCCGTTCGGTGTTTGGGTTTTCTGGGTTGGTCTCCGAGGCGTTATCGACGGGTTCCGATGCAGCCTCGGAGGCTAGGGCGGTACTGGAGGTGAAAAATGCAATACAGCTCGTGAGTACGACGAATACAGCAACTCTCGTACAGCGCGTCATGTCCCCCTCTTCTCGTTGCAAAATCGATCCGACAGAAAAACCGAAGGTTTTCCCTCGATTCGAGTGATCGGTCCAGTGGTGCTCGCCGGAAGTCCTGAGCCTTATTCGGCGAGGACGGAGCGACGACAAAGAGATCGTCGTTCAGGACCGGCGAAAAATGGTTTAAGACTTCCGCCGAGCACCACTAATTCAAAATATAGGCACCAATCGGGGCAACGGCACAGAACACCCCTGATTGCGCAACCGGATTCGTCGGCCCATTGAAAATTGAGCTATCACGCCGACGGGACGATATCAGTTGGAGCCGATGTCATCTGGCGGCCCGGGAAAAACGAAGTGGGGGACCGGCGCTGACATCGCAATGCCGAGGTCTGCGAGCGAAGCGATAACAGCGGCGCCCGGCTCGCCGAAGCGCGCGGAACGCCGCGAAGATGTTATCGGCTCCAGTCCATCTCGGGTCCAGACAGTGGCACATACGCTGGAGCCGGTGTCATCTGGCGGCCCGGGAAAAACGAAGTGGGGGACCGGCGCTGACATCGCAATGTCGTTGGGTGAAAAGCACGAATTTTTCAGGAACAGCGAAAAAAATTTGGGATAATGGAGTAACAACCCAGTGTTGGGGGATTGTTTAGCCACTATTGACTGGAGGCGAAAAGGTAGGTGGTAGGGAGAAGAAAATATTTTGGAGTACTTGTCAGATATTTTTGTTTATATGATATCTGACTGATTTTGTTGGGTTTTTAGTTGCTGTTAAGTCTCGTAATGGTGGACCTGCGGATATTGGGAGGAGGCATTTATTTATATTGGGTCGAGTTGTGGAATGCATCGTGCAAAGTGTCTTGGACGTCGCATTCATAAGATGTATTCAATCTTCGACCGAAAGGAGATCGTGATGAACTCTTCCATCAAATCTACATTTATACTGCGCTTTTTGACAGCAACGGCGATATTATTATTAGCCCTTTTCGCCGTGGCCTGCGGCAGTGACGTCGATGACGTCTCCACCGATCCCGGTGTAGCGGGCACTGACGGGGAAAGCCAACAGGGAGAAACTGGAACAAATAACTCGTCTCCTCCGGTCGTGGATGGCAACGGCTACGGATACAACAATGGAGGCTACTACGATGAATATGGCGACGCCGATCTGGCGGAGGGCTATGCCCCGCGGGACGACGATCATATCGATTTTGGTGAAAACGAGTTCATCGAAACCCAGGATGAAAATACGTCGACGTTCTCCATCGATATCAACACCGCCTCCTACACCATCGCTCGCCGCGATCTTTTAGATAATAGACTGCCCCGTCCGGAGAGTGTGCGAACCGAGGAATTCATCAACTTCTTTCGCTTTGATTATCCAGAACCCCTCGAGGATCCCTTCTCGGTCAATATGGAGTTGGCACCCAGTCATTACGGAAGCGACGATGAGACCGACCGCCACCTGCTTCGCATCGGCATGAAGGGCAAAGACGTATCCATCGACGAGATGAAACCCACCAATCTGGTCTTTTTGGCCGATGTGTCGGGCTCGATGAATCGAGACGATCGAATGCCATTGGCCAAGAAATCGATGCACGTGGCGTTGGAGTATCTGCGCGATACGGACACCGTGGCCATGCAGACCTACGCCAGTGGTACGGAGACCGTGTTGGAGCCCACGCCGGTCAGCGAGCGGGGTGAGATCGAAGCGGCCATCGACTCTCTGGTCGCTCAGGGAGGGACCAACGGTGAAGGCGGTATTCGCGCGGCCTATGATCTCGCCGAAGACGCGTTTATCGAGGGAGGAAACAACCGAGTCATCATCTTGACCGACGGTGATTTCAATGTCGGCAAGGTCGGTGATGACCTGGTGGAGATGGTCAAGGGATATCGCGATCGCGAGATCAGTCTAACCTCCGTGGGATATGGCCACGGCGGCTATGGCGACGCCACGATGGAGCGAATCGCCCGCGAGGGGAATGGAAATTATTTCTATATCGACACCGAGGACGAGGCCTATCGCGTCTTCGGAAGTGAGCTTCCCTCCACGGTGGAGGTGATCGCCCAGGATGTGCGGACCCAGGTGGAGTTCAATGAGGAAGCCATCGAGCGCTACCGCCTCATCGGTTACGAAAAGCGCGTGATGGACAACGAGGAATTCGACGATGAGGACACCAACGCCGGTGAAATCGGACCGGGCCATACGGTCACCGCGTTTTACGAGATGGAGTTGACGGAAAATGCCGAGGAGAGTGGCCATGTCGCCGAGGTGCGCATAAGACATCGCGAGCAATATGGCGAGGACACCAAAAAGCAGATCCAGCAGATCAAATACAGCCAGATCCACGACGAATTCGACGATGCCTCCGATGGCTTCCGCTTTGCCGCCTCGGTGGCTCAATTCGCCGGAGCTCTACGGGAGAGTCAGTTCATCGATGAGCCCGACTTCGACGATATCCACGACGTGGCCGAAGGCGCGACCTACGATGATTATTCCGAGCAACAGGAGTTTTTGGAGCTCGTCAATATCGCCCGCGATCTGTGGGAAGATTGATGCTTGAATAGTCCCATCGCGCAGTCGTTCAGAGGAATTCGACCCCGCCGTCTCATTGGACGGCGGGGTCGTTTGTTTCCGGCCTGGAGAGGATGTGCCGGTGCTTCGTGCGGTGAGAACGTGTCGCGGTGTAGGTGTTCACCGCGCGGTGGGGTGATTCGTCATTCGTATTCGACGGTGACCTGAACGTCCGTGGTGTGCGTGCCCAGGCTGGCGTCGGCGTCGATGACGACGATGCCGCCGATAAGAGCCGTGTACTGGCCGGAGTCGTCGAGATAAGCGCTGGATTCGTCGGTGGGTCCGTCGACGTGGGCTTCTTGAAACGAGATGCTCGGGTCGTCGAAGTCGACGATGGAAACCGTGGTCTGAATGGCGTGGTCCGGAGCACCCTCGATGGCGAAGACGCCGCTCTGGGAGGTGCCCTCGACGAGGGCCGCGTCGCCGGAGCCGTTGAGTTCCACTGAGCCGTCGGCGTAATTGAGGGTCAGCATATTTTGTCCGGCGCTCGGTCGGTGGACGTAGCCGAAGTCGACGGAGTCCACTTCCGAGACCGCCAGGCTCTCCAGAATGGTGATGCCCGCGCTGCCCGACGCGGTGTTGGCGACGGCGGCGGGAGCAAAACCGACCATGACGACGGCGGCGGTGATGAGGGCGGCGAGTACGCTGTTGATTCGGGTCGGGGAGGTCATGGTCAGTTCCTTTTTTCTGGGGTCGGCTCCATCGTTCGTCCCCTAGTAAGAGCAACCGCCATACCACCCCCGACAAATTAACTGTTTTAGACCTCAGAGTATCTCGCAACCTATTGAAATATAGGCAGAAAATAATAAAAAGAAATTGAAGCGGCTGTTGTGGCTAAGGTGCCAAAACCGGGGAGTCCGGAAGGCTTTTCCGGGTCGGTTTGGAGGGGGCGGAAAGAGATTCCGGAAAAATTTTCCGGCTACCGAAACTCAGTCCGAGGGAAGGCGGCGCAATTCGAAGTCCTGGCCGACGACGATGGTTCCGTCGACGCCGATCTCGATCTCCTTTTCGCCGGGATCGTCGAGATTTCGCCGCTCGATCTGTTCCGGCGCAATGCGCACCGTGTATTGGCCGGGTTCGATGAAATCGAAGAGATAAAAGCCGTCGAAGGCACTCGTGATTTCCTGGGCGATTTCGCCCTCGGCGTCGACGAGCTCGAGGGCGATATTGGGCATCGGCGATAGCTCGCCCTGGCGTTCGATTCGAACCGTGCCGTCGATCTCTCCGGTCATGACGACGGGAAAATCGATATAGGTCGGTGAGCCGGGGCGGGGGACGACGGAGTGGCCCTCCGGGGTGGGGACAAAGAAGGGGTCGTAGAGGCTTCGACGCTCCAATTTCACATCGACATAATCGTTGGAGGGCATATTGGGGAGTACTGCAAGGCCCTGCTCGTCGGTCTCGTAGTCGCGGCGCCGGGAGTTGTTGATGATAAACCGGGCCTGGTCGATGGGCTCGTCGTACTCCGGATCGAAGACCCCGTCGTGGGTCTTGTCCCAAAAGACGCGGGGGACGATGGCGCCGGCCGTGGTCAGCGAATGGGAGTCGGGCTCCCAGCGCTCGGTGCGCGGATTGTAGCCAAAGGATGAGCTGATGGTGGCCCCCACGGACAGCCCTCCCCGCGCCGAGGCCCCGAAGCTGGCACCCCAGGCAAAGCGGTCGAGCTGTTGGTTGAGACCGGTTCGAAAGATGACGTCTTGGGGGAACCTTACGACATGAGTAACTCCTGCACGAGCCTGTGTATCTCGGTTGATTCGCCAACGGGAACCCACCTCGTAGCGGCGCAGTCCCTGGTCAGCGGAATACGTCACCTGGGCGTGAGGAGATAGCGTACGCGTTCTACGGCGGGCGACCAATGAGCCGTTGTAATTGATGTTTCCCGTTGGCTGACGGTG
>SKPJ01000576.1 GCA_007119595.1 Myxococcales bacterium | reverse complement strand
GAGCCCACGGCGACGATCCGAAATTCCCCCATAATTTTCTGCAATCCGGCGCCCACGGCCACTCGATCCGTGATTTGCCAGGCCACCGCGCCGTGAAGATAGCCCAGGGCAGTCCCCACATTGTCGACCAAAACGTAGCGCTGAGGTCCGTCGATGGGATAGCGATCGCCGCTGGCGTAGGGGGCATATCCCCCGATGGCCCAGGTGACGTCCGGTAAAGGCGTCGTGCCCCCCACCAGAATCTGTGGGATTGCTGCCGGAGGAGCTTCGTTGGATACCGGGTCGTAGATGCGCGTGGAACCGTCGTCCATTCGACGTGGCGCCCGTTGGTGGTGGACTCGCTTACCGACCAGGGCGGTGTCGACATTCAATTGGAGACCGTCGAGCAGTGACAGACCGGCCGGATTATACCACAGGGCGTTGAGGTCCGCCCGGTGGGGAGCGACGCTTGCCCCGCCGCGGCCTGTGGATTCCACTCCCCGGGTGGGAAGAAAGAAACCTCCTGCAGCCGCCGACGTCGACCACAACAAAATCATCATCACGAGTAGAAATGCGAAGAAGCCGCTCGTCGTCGATGAAAGGAGCTTGAACAATGAGCAAAAGGATCTCATTTTGGTCCAGCTAAATGATGGCGCTCTCCCAATACGAGTCGCCAAGTTATCGCCGCGGCGATCTCCAGACAAGCAGCGTGTTTTATGGGCCCCAGTGTCCAATGGTTCGAGCATCGAGGGGTTCTGCTTTTGACTCAGGTGGAACAAAGCGGACTGGTGTCGTCGTTGAGATGTTGAAGTAAAACTAAATGAGTACGGCGTATTTGATGATATCAGGCAGTACGAAGAGAGGCGTGGCGACGTGTTTGGCGGCTGCGCTCGGATTGGTGTGGGTCATGGGCTCACCGACCGTTGCGCAGGCTGATACGGTGAGCCTGGAGGAAGTCTTGGAGGTGGTTCCCGAGCGCCACGAGACCCGGGAGATTACCGAGCTTCAGATCCGGCAGAGCCAGGCGATGCGCCGCGACGCGCTTTCGTCGCTGCTTCCCCATCTCAATATGAGCGGCAATATCACCCGCCAGGGAGGCCAGGAGGTCGATGTCGGAGATCAGGCCGTGGTTCGCCGCTTGGATTGGGGCGTCGGCGCCGTGGCGTCGATCACCGTCTTCGACGGACCGAGTTATTTCAATTATTGGCGTGCCGGGGCCATGGTCGATGCTACGGAGCACAGCGCACAGTGGCAGCGAAAAATGCTGGTGTTGGACGCCGAATTGGCCTTTTATACGCTCGCTTCCGCCCAGCGGGAGGTCGAAATCGCCGAAGCCGCCATCGATTGGCGTCAGGATTATCTGGACCAGGCCGAAGCCCTGGTGGAGGCCGGTCTGGCCGTGTCGCTGGACGCCAGCCGAGCTCGGGCGGAGGTCCTGGAGGCCGAGCAAGCTCTATTGGATGCGGAGGCAGTCCTCGGTGACGCCGCCGACGGGTTGGCCACCTTGATGGGGCGATCTCCCGATGGTGAGTTGCGGGCTGATTTTGACCCCGCTACGGTGGATGTGGAATTTCCCGACGAAATGACGGCGACCACTGAGGAGCGGCCCGATTTTTCGGCCCACGTCTCGCGGATCGAGGCTGCGGAGTTGGGACGGCGGGCCATCTGGTGGTCCTTGGCGCCGCGGGTCGACTTTCAGATCAACTCTCGCTGGGGCCCGACCACTTTATTTAGTCCGGAACGGCATACGTGGTCGATGATGTTGTCGGCGACCTGGAATCTGTACGACGGTGGCGGGCGCTATGCTCGTGCCGATGCGGCTCAGGCGGAGGTGCGGGAACAAGAGCTTGTCCTGGAACGCAATCTGCGCGACGCCGACGTAGAACTTCGGCAGGCCCTTCGGCGCTGGCGTTCGGCGGTGGCGGCCATCGAGGTCGCCGAGGAACATCTCGAGGTTGCCGAAGAGACCTTCGAACAGACGATGGCCCGCTTTGAGGCCGGTCTCATCACCAGCCTCGAGGTCAGCGATGCCTCCCAGGAGTTGTTCAATGCCGAGATGCGGCTCAATCAAATTCGGCTCGAGGCCCGGCTCGCCGAGGTTCGTTACCGTTATTTGGAAGTCGACGAGGAATGATATTGATCGGCTGACCTCTTTTAGTGAACTACACGACGTCGTCGCAGCGGGACGGCAAAGACGCGATTAGACACGGATATTATGGCATGATGAGAGCATGGAAGATTGCGTTACTGACCGCCATTGCAGCGGCGATAATGTTGGCGGCGTGCAGTGGAGATGATGATAACGGCGATGGGCCTCCCCGAGGGGGCCCCCCGGGCATGATGGGCGGGGAGCGGGACGTCGAGGTCTCGGTGGAGACGGTGCAGGTTGAGCGCGGCGAGTTTCACGTTACCGGAGATTTTGCCGGTGAGTTTCGCTCCGACGGCATGGCCGAGTTGTCCTCCGAGATCTCCGGGCGCGTCATCTCACTCAATGCCCATATCGGGGATACGGTCTCCGAGGGGCAGGTGTTGGCGAAGATCGACGATTCGTCGATTCGCCAGTCGGTGCGCGAATTGGAGGCCAACGTGGAAGTGGCCCGGGCCAACCTGGAGGAGGCGAGGGTCAATCTCGAGAATCTGGAGTCCGATCTGCGGCGCAAACGCCCCCTGGTGGACCGCGATATCGTCTCCGAGCGCGAAATCGAAGATCTGGAAAATGGGGTTCGCCGCGCCGAGCAACAGGTGTCGGTGGCCAATGCCACGATTGTGCAGAACCAGGCCCGCTTATCCTCGGCGCGCGAAGATCTGCGCAATACGGAGATCCGCGCTCCCTTCGACGGCATGATCGGGTTGCGCCACGTCGATCGCGGTACTCACGTCAATCCCGGCCAGACCGTTTTGAGTCTCGTCGATGACAGCGATCTATATGTCACCGTCCAGGTACCGGAGCGGAATGCGGCCCGCGTCAATCGCGACACACCGGTCAAGCTGCGCGTCGGTGCCGTGGGAAGTATGGCTCTCAACGGTGAAATCCATCGCATCGCTCCCGTACTCGACTCATCCACGCGAAGCCTGCGGGTCGACGTCATGGTCGACGCTCCCGACGAACTCTATATTCGCCCCGGCACCTACGCCCGGGTGAGTCTGGAATTGGGTCACGAGCAGGATGCGCTCACGTTGAATAATCAGGCCATTCTTCGCGACACGGACGGGACGCCCTATGTCTGGAAATCGGAAGACGAAAAGGCAACGCGGGTGGAATTGACGCTGGGCCTGGTTGGCCGCGATCGCAGTCAGATTCTCGACGGGCTCTCCCAGGGCGACCGCGTAGTGCTTCGAGGCCACGAAAAATTGGAAGAGGGGACCAACCTTCGCGATCTGCGCGCCACCGGCGACGATGAGCCGATGCCCCAGCCTCCGCAGGAGATGTAGTGGACGCCATGAGCACACCGTGTCGGCAAGCGAGAATGAATTATGAATCTACCTAAATTTGCGGTTGGGCGCCCCGTTTTGACCACCATGGTCTTCGTGGGGATCATGTTGCTGGGAGTGGTTTCGTTTTCTCGGCTGCAAGTGGACTTATTGCCCGATATCGATTTTCCGTCGCTGTCGGTCGTAACCACCTATGACGGGGCGGGACCGGAGGAGATCGAAACCCTTATTACCCGGCCCATCGAAGAGGCGGTGGGGACGGTGGAGGGGATCGATACCATCGAGAGTAACTCCATGGAGGGACGCAGCCGAGTGGCTCTTCGCTTCGTGTGGGGAACCAATCTCGATTCGGCGATGAACGACGTTCGGTCGACGATTGAGCGCGTCAAAGGACAATTGCCGGAAGATGCCCAGGATCCGGTGGTCTATCGCTTCGATCTGGGCAGTTTTCCGATCATGCAACTGTCTTTGTCGGGAGCGATGTCGGAGCCCCAACTTCGCCAACTCTCGGAGCAGCAATTGGAGCCCCGCCTCGAGCGTGTCGAGGGAGTGGCTTCCGTCGATATCCGGGGAGGCTTGCAGAGGCAATTTCAGGTCGTCCTCGACACCGAGCGCCTCAGAGCCTTCAATCTGTCTCCCACGGAGGTCACCGAGTCTCTGCGCCGGGAGAACCGAAATGTGCCGGCCGGTATCATCGAGCGCCACGACGAGACCCTGTTGGTCCGTGTCATCGGGGAGGCGGAGGATGTTCCAGCGCTGCAATCGATCGTGGTCGGGATGCGTACCGCCAGTGACGGCAGCAATACCCCCATCTATCTGCGAGATGTCGCCCAGGTGCTCGATACCTTCGAAGATCCGAGCAATATCGTGCGCATCAACGGTGAGCCCGGCATTCGCCTGTCGGTGACCAATCAGTCGGGCACCAATACGGTGGAGGTCGCCGAATCGGTGCGCCAGGAATTGGCCCGGATCAACAGGGACTACGAGGGACGGGCCCAACTCACGGTCGTCACCGACGTTTCGGAGTATATTGAGGACTCCATCGCCAACGTGCAGGGGGCGGTGCTGGCCGGGGCGTTGCTCGCCGTATTGGTACTGCTATTCTTTTTGCGAAATATTCGATCGACGATGATCATCGGGCTCGCCATCCCGATCTCGATCATCGGCATCTTCACGTTGATGTATTATTTTGGGATTACCCTCAACCTCATCAGCTTCGGGGGCGTTGCACTGGGCGTCGGTCTGCTCGTCGATAACGCGATCGTGATCCTGGAAAATATCTATCGAAAACTGGAGGAGGGAGATGAGCCCGCGGTGGCCGCGGTGGAGGGTTCTCGAGAGGTGGGAACCGCCATTGTCGCCTCCACCACGACCACCCTTGTCGTATTTGTGCCGGTGATCTTTTTGACCGGTTTTGCCTCGATCTTCTTCGGCCAGATGGCCTTTGTGGTCAGTTTTGCTCTGATCTGTTCGCTCGCCGTGGCGCTGACACTTATTCCGATGCTGGCGTCCCGGTTCTTGAGCGCCGACAAGATCGGTGATGGTGGCAAGCCGGGGACGATTGGACGCTTTCTCGATGCACTGGAGAAGACCTACGGAAATCTCGTGGATTGGTGTTTGAATCATCCATTCATCACTCTGGCGGTGGCGTTTGTGGTATTTGTCGCAGCGCTGTCACTGGCTCCACAATTGGGCACGGAGTTGTTGCCGGAAGATGATCAGAGCGAAGTCCGGGTCAATCTCGATATGCCGGAGGGGACCCGGATCGAGCGAACCGAACAGGCGATTCAGAAGATCGAGGCCGTCATCCCCGATGAGATCCCGGAGATGGAGATCATGCAGACCATCGTCGGTACCCCCGGCTTCTGGTCTACAAGTGGAGGGGAGTCGGCGCGTATGACCATTCAATTGGTTCCCGCCGATCAGCGCGATCGCTCCAGCGATGAGGTGGCGGCCCAGTTACAGCCCAAAATCGAGCATTTGGTCGCCGGCGGCGACGTGCGCACCCGCGCCGGTGG
>SKPJ01000238.1 GCA_007119595.1 Myxococcales bacterium | reverse complement strand
TCGAGGTCGAAGTCGAAATCGTCATCCGAGGAATCGGAGGATGCGGGCTCGAGGTCGAAGTCGAAATCGTCATCCGAGGAATCGGAGGATGCGGGCTCGAGGTCGAAGTCGAAATCGTCATCCGAGGAATCGGAGGATGCAGGCTCGAGGTCGAAGTCGAAATCGTCATCCGAAGAATCGGAGGATGCGGGCTCGAGGTCGAAGTCGAAATCGTCGTCCGAAAAATCAGAGGAGGTGGACTCGGGCTCATCGTCTTTTGCCGGCGCGGTAGCTCCGGTGGCTTTTTCTGTGGAAGAAGGGCGGAGCAGTTCGTCGGCGTGAATCTGTTGTCGCGTCGGTCGGCTGTGAACGTCCGTTTCTTCGACATCACTTTTGGGTGGTTTCATCCCCTGATCTTCGACTGGAGATGAGATCGAGGAACCGAGGGAAAAATCCACGCCGAATTCCTCATTTTCCGAATGATCTTTCTGTGGTTTTGTCTCTCTTAAAGGCCGGGATGCCGAGGGCTTGTTCGGAGCTTTTTCCGCATCCGATTCGCCATCGGCGTCCACTGATGAAGCATTGCTGAGAGATCTGAGATGGTCCCAGTCGAGCTGTAGCGTTTTCTCGCGCTCTCCTGTGAAATCGGATGAAGATGCGGCCGGCACCTGACCTGTATCGGACTCGAATTCCTCCAGCGACTTCTGGGAGGATGGGTTTTTGTCGGAGTCCGAATGGTTTGCAGGGCCGAAGAACTCCTCGGTGGACAGTTCCTCGGATGCCGGAAAGGACTGGTCCATCGACGATGAGGACTGCTCTTTACTGTCGTCAAACGACATGTTCTCAATGGCCGGTTCTTCTTCGGCGACGGAGACGAAGACATCGAGTCCACGGGTCTCGACGTCATCAAAATCTGAGAGATCGTCGGAGACACTTATAAAATCTCCGGCCTTGAAGGAATCGACATCGTCGAGCTTGGGGGTTGATTCGCCTTTGTCGGAATTTGTTTCCAGTTGCGCTCGCCGATCGGCTGCCCATTGTTTGACGCGGTCGAAATCCTCGCTATCTGGATCTTCGGAAAATGCGGTGACCAGTTGCGCGGACTGGTCTCCGTCGAGCCCGTTCATGCGCAGTACGCGTAGGAAAGCGAGAACATCGGCGGGGTTACCGTCATGCAGAGCTGTCTCGAGTGAGTCGAGATAGGTGATGAGTTTCGCTGTATCGTGCGCTTGGGTCATGGGGGCATAACCGAAAAGAGTCTGAAAAAAAGCCGTCGAGTTGAAGCAGTGAGACTATTCGCTCTGAACTGCCGAGCGGACCGATTGCAGCATTTTCTCTAGGTCCTCGCCGGCAGTGACGAGGGCCTCGGTATCACTCGATTCCAGCGATTGCCGCGCTTCGTCGACCAGCGAGGAAGCCCGCTGTTCGAGTTCCTTGACGATGTCGGTATCACCGGGTTTTGGCCCCGCTTTGAGAAGCTTTTCGATTTCTCGGATGGTCTTGCGAATCCGTGCTCGCTGAGATTCGAGTTCTTCCCCCTCTTTGAGTTCGACGAGATATCCTTCGTTCTCGGCAATCATGGCTTCGATTTCGTCTTCCGTCAGTCCGCTGGTGGCGGAAACGGTGATCGACTGCTGCTTTCCGGTTTCCAGGTCTTCGGCGTGTACGGAGACAATGCCATCGGCACTGATCTCAAAGGTGACGTCGATTTCCACTTCCCCGGCCGGAGCTTTACGTAGGCCGCTGAGAACGAATTCGCCGAGAAGCTCGTTTTCTACGGCATTGTCGCTTTCGCCTTGAAGTACGACAATTTTCACCGAGGTCTGGTTGTCTCGGACGGTCGTAAAGACGTGGCTGTGACTGGTGGGAATGGTGGAGTTGGCTTCGATGAGCACCTCAAATCCCCCACCGTGGACCATAATTCCGAGACTATGGGGGGTGACATCGAGCAGCAACACATCATCACTGCCCTCCACGAGGGCATCGCCTTGAATGGCGGCGCCCAGGGCGACGGCCTCATCTGGATGGACCTGCTTGGAGGGGGCTTCACCGATATAATCCTCGACCTCCTGTTGGATGCGGGGCATACGGGTCATGCCGCCGACGAGAATCACGTCGTCGATATCGTCGGTGGACAACCCCGACTCCTGCAGGGTCGCCTCACATATCTTGATGGTCCGCTGAATTAAATCGATGGACAATTCTTCGAATTTGTCGCGGCTGAGCGTGGTCTGAAGGTGAAGCGCTTCGCCGTCATCGCGGCTGTGGATAAAGGGGAGACTGATCTCGGTCTCTTCCATACTGGAGAGTTCGATTTTTGCTTTTTCGGCGGCGTCGCGAAGGCGTTGAAGCGCCATTTCGTCGCTGCGCAAGTCGATCTTGTGCTCTCGTGCGAACTCAAAGGCCAGGTGTTCGATAATACGGGCATCGAAATCCTCACCACCGAGGAATGTATCGCCCGCTGTGGACAATACATCGAAGACGCCGTCGTAGATATCGAGAATCGAGATGTCAAAGGTGCCGCCACCGAGGTCGTAGATGGCGACCGTGGCGTCCAGAGTTTTGCCAAAACCGTAGGCCAGAGCGGCCGTGGTGGGTTCATTGATGATGCGCACGATATCGAGGCCAGCGATACGGCCGGCATCCTTGGTGGCTTTTCGCTGATTATCATTAAAATAAGCGGGGACGGTGACCACTGCCTTTTCGGGCTCATCGTCGAGAAATTCCTGGGCGATGAGCTTCATCTCTTGAAGAATGATGCTCGAGATCTCCGGCAGGCTATACTCCTTTCCACGCAGTTTGATACGGGCGTCATCATGGGGGCCCTGAACAATTTCATAGGGACAGGTCTCGATGCAGTGGCGGACCTCCGATGAATCCCATTTGCGTCCGATGAGCCGTTTGGCAGCATAGACCGTGTGCTTGGCATTGGTGATGGCCTGGCGCTTGGCCATCTGACCCACCAGACGTCGGCCACTTTCAGTAATGGCGACGACGCTGGGCGTGGTTTTGTAGCCCCCCTTGTTGGGGATGACCTCCGGTGTGCCAGCCTCGACGACGGCCACACAAGAATTTGTCGTACCCAGGTCGATCCCGATGATGCGTTCCATGAAAATCTCCTTGCGGGGAAGCAGTAGAGCGTAAGCTTCGAGCACAGCCATCGCTCCAGCATGCGATGGCGAGCAGCGAGAGTTGTTCGATCAGTGTTTCAGACGGGCGATGATCTTTTTCAATTCCGAATCGTCGTCTGCCAATTCAAGAGCCATTTCGTAGTGGTACAGCGCGTCATCTTCGTCTCCTTTTTTCTCGAAGATTCGACCCAGTAATTCGAGGGCCTCTTGGCTGTTGGAGTCGATATTATGTGCCGTGCGAGCAAAGCTGACGGCGTCATTGAGAAAACCATCGCGCTGAAGCAGCTTACGGGCGACCCGCAGTGCCAATTCCAGGTCGCGATGCAGGGTCAGTGCTTTGCGATATTCCCTTAGGGCGGCCGCCACGCGGTCGGCTTTCATCGCTTTGTCTCCACGCTGTACCAGGACTTTGTGGGCCATCTTGCGCTTGCGATCTCCTTGGATGACGGCCTGTGGTTCGCTGCGTCGGGAAGCCGGTGTGGACGCCCGAATTGGTGTGGCGTGACTGGAGCGACCACGCCGCAGGGAGGCGTCGTACTCCTCGCGCTTATTGCGGTCCGAAAGGGTCTGATAAGCGGTGGTGACCCGTTGGAAGATCTTTTTGAGCATCGGCTCGTAATCGCCCAATATCTTCCTGTAAAAGCGGTCCGGATGATAACGCTTCGACAGCGGGAAATAGGCTCGGCGAAGTTGCCGGCGTTTCGCATCCCGGTCGAGGCCGAGCAGTTCGTAATAGCCGATGGAATCGATCTGCTCGTAGATGAAGAGGATTTCCCGCTTGAAGTCGTCATCGATTTCGACCTGTTGCGCCAGCAATTCTTCGTCGAAGTCGAAATCAGAAAAAGGCAGCGGGAATCGGCTTCGAAGCAACTCTCCAAGGTCGTCCTGCGTGAGTTTCGGCTCCTTGGATTTCGACTTCTCCTTTTTGTCGGTGCTGGCCGATGACTCTCGTCCGACGCCGGAGGGGGAAGTGTTTTTTTTGTTTTCAGAGGGGGGGGGAGGAGCCGCATTATTGGAGGACGTAGAATCTCCCGGCAGGCGTATCAGTCCGTACGATCGCAGGTTTGCAATGCAGGCCAGAGTCTTGCTCTTTCCCAGACCGCTGGTTTTGCACACCTGGTCGATGGTCATGGAACCGTCGAGTCGAGAGAGGATGAAAAACTCCTCGGCTGTCGGGCTGGTATCGAGCGCACGGGGATCAACATCCTCGGCGGGCACGGGGGCCAGATTCTCGTCGAGATCGCTCATCGTGATGGGCTCGTCAGTGGAGATCGCTTGCCTTGTGCTATCAACCGGATGAAAGGTGTAGTTTTCAAATCGCTGAAATCCGGTGTCCAGGATAATCGCCGAATCCCGCAAATCGAAATAAACTCCGATCGCCGGGATACGCCGAGGATAAAAGACGCAATGCGAAGGATACTGCCAGAAGGGCACGGAAGGCAAGCAATTCGATGTCGACGGGTTCGTTGAGAGATACTTCAGACGAGCTCGAGCGCCTGTCGCAGCCGATGAAGTGCCTCTGTTACATCGGCTTCGGTCACGATCAGGGGAGGGACAAAACGAAGGGTATCTCCACCGGCGGTGTTGATCAGCAGACCCTGCTCCCGGGCTCGTTCGACAATGGTGGAGGCCTGTTCACCGCATTCGGCGCCGAGGAGCAATCCTACGCCGCGAACCTCGCCGATGACGTCGAACTCATCGGCGAGTTCGAGCAGCCCCTCGCGTAGCTGAGCGCCGCGCAGGCGGGCGTTTTTCAAAAGGCCGTCGTCGTCGATCACATCGAGGACAATCTGGCCGGCCCGGGTCGCCAGCGGGTTTCCTCCAAAGGTGGAGGCGTGACTGCCTCGTTTCCAGCCCTTCCAGATCTCGTCGGTAGCCAGGGTGGCGCCCAGGGGAACGCCGCCGGCGAGTCCCTTCGCCAGAGTCATGATATCCGGTGTGACGCCATAATGTTGATAAGCAAAGAGCGAGCCCGTTCGGGCGATACCGGTTTGGACCTCGTCGTAGATGAGCAACGCGCCGTGTTGGTCGCACTTCTTTCGGAGGGTTTGCAAAAACTCCTTATCGGCCGGTCGTACTCCCCCTTCGCCCTGAATGGGTTCGACGATGACTGCCGCCGTGCTGGCGTCGATCTGGCCTTTGATCGCTTCCTTGTCATTGAATGGAGCGTATTCGAAACCGGGCGCCAGGGGAGCGAATCCGTCGTGGTATTTGGGTTGTCCAGTGGCCGTAATCGCCGCCAGTGTCCGTCCATGAAACGAGGATATCATGGAGATGATATTCGTCTTCTCTGGACGTCCGGCAACTTTCGCCTGATAGCGACG
>SKPJ01000169.1 GCA_007119595.1 Myxococcales bacterium | reverse complement strand
GCCTTCGGGACGGTCACCGTGCCGTCTTCGTTTTGGTAATGCTCCAGGATTGGAATCAACAGGCGGGGGCTGGCCGCCATGGTATTATTCAAGGTGTAGCAATGCACCGTTTCACCGGAATTGTCGCGATACCGTATCCCGCTTCGTCGGGCCTGGTAATCATATAAGCTCGAGCACGAGTGGGTCTCGGAGTATTTCTGACGCGACGGCATCCAGGTTTCGATTTCATTTTTGAGTACCTGCCCTAGTCCGGTCTCACCAGTGCACGCCACGGCAACGCGGTAGGGAAGCTCCAAACGCTTCATCAATTCCTCGGAATTGCTCAACAGCAATTCGTGCATCTGCCTCGATTTCTCCTTGTCGGCCTCGCACAAGATGACCTGTTCCACCTTTGTGAATTGGTGAACTCGATACACTCCGCGCACGTCGCGGCCGGCGCTTCCAGCCTCGCGTCGAAAACAGGGAGAATAGCCCGCATAGCACAGCGGAAGCGAATCGCGGTCGAGAATCTCGTCGCGGTGGAGGCTGACCAAAAAGACCTCACTGGTTCCCACCAGATACTTCTCGTCCTTTTCGACATGGTATGTGTCTTCTTCGCCGTAGGGAAAAAATCCGGTGCCCACCATGGCCTCGCGATTGACCATCAGGGGACCTACGACGGGAGTGAAGTCCCGCTCCACCATAACGTCCAGAGCCAATCGCATCACAGCAAATTCCAACAGCGCCCCCGCTCCTTTGAGGACGTAGGAACGGGAACCGGCCATACGAATCGCCCGCTCCTTATCGATGATATCGAGATGGGCCCCCAACTCCTCATGAGTCATCGGTTCAAACTCGAACTCCCGCGGCTCTCCGACGTGGCGAACGACTCGGTTGTCCTCTTCGTCGTCTCCCACGGGGACCTCGTCGAGGGGGACGTTGGGCACCATCAACAGGACTTCGCGGTATTCTGCTTGAACCTCATCGAGCTCTTCGTCCAATCCGGAGAGCTCTTCTTTCAACTGACGCCCCTCGTCGATGAGTGACGGACGCTCGTCGTCGTCGGCCTTGGGAATGGCAGCGGCAACCTCATTTCTGCGAGCCCGAATACTCTCGGTCTCTTGCAGCAACCGCCGTCTATCATCGTCCAATGAGAGTAGGCGATCGACGTCGACGTCAAATCCCTTGTCCCGCACCGCTTTTTTTACCGCTTCGGCGTTTTCCCGTACATATTTGATATCGATCATAATCGCCCTCATCGGCCTCGAAGTTGGTCGTTTCTCCCCGTCGAAATCGCGGCATAACATACCGCAGGCCACCTTGCCAGAACGGGTATTTCCCGGATTCAATCTGCGCTCGGGGCAATGCCCGTCGCAAATCGTTTGGAATCTTGACCGGAAGCGCTCCGTTTTCATCTTTGGACCAAGCCAAAAGTACTGGTTGCCAATGATAGGCGCGGGCAGTCGGGTTCTCCTGATGGCGCTGGATTGCAACACCCCAACTGAAATGCTACTTCTGCGATCATCACGCTCCGTTGTCACCACCTGTTCACGCCTACTCCAGACGAGGATGATATTATGAAATTTTTCATCGATACCGCCGACACCGATCAGATCCGCCATGCCGCCGCCATCGGTGTCCTCGACGGGGTGACGACAAACCCCAGTTTGATCGCCAAATCGGGAAGACGCTTTAAAGACGTCATCGTCGAGATCTGCGAACTCGTCGATGGCCCGGTAAGCGCTGAAGTCACGGCACTGGAGACGGAAGCGATGCTCGACGAGGGACGTGAATATGCCTCCTGGGCGGACAACGTCATCATCAAACTTCCCTTGACTCCAGACGGTTTGAAGGCCTGCAAAACCTTGAGTGACGAGGGTGTGGGGACCAATGTCACCCTATGCTTCTCCACCAACCAGGCTCTATTGGCCGCCCGTGCCGGTGCCAGTTATATCAGTCCTTTTATCGGGCGTCTCGATGATCTGGGCCACGAGGGAATGGATGTCATTGCCGAAATCGTCGGCGCCTATGAGAACTATCCCGACATCGATACCGAGGTGTTGGTGGCATCGATTCGCCATCCCCGCCACGTCACCGAAGCCGCACTTCTGGGTGCCGATGTAGCCACCGTACCGCCGGCTGTCATCGACAAGATGTTTAAGCACCCTATGACCGACATCGGCCTCGAAAAATTTCTCGCCGACTGGGAAAACGTGCCCAGTTCGGAGTAAATTCGAACCCAACGACGTCCGGCGGTGCTTCCCGCCCGGCGAATCGAGTCCAACCGTGTTTTTTAAACTTTTAGCGCTATTTACGATCGTCCCACTGATCGAGCTCGCCCTGCTCATTCCACTGGGCATGGAGATCGGATTGTGGCCGACCATCGGGCTCGTCGTAGGTACCGCTCTGCTCGGCGCGGTCCTCTCCAAGCTCGAAGGGGGGCGAACTCTTGCGAAAATTAAAAAAGAGCTGTCGAAGGGCAACCTTCCCACGGACAGCATTCTCGACGGATTGGCGATTCTCGTCGCTGCAGTATTTCTTATCACCCCCGGGGTGCTGACTGATATTGTCGCCATCGCCCTGTTGATCCCTCCCGTTCGTGTACCGATACGCGCCATCGCCAAAAAGCGCTTCAAGAAGATGCTCGACACCGATTCGATGACCTTTATATCACCCGGATCGTTTGACCGATCGTCCTTTGAGGATGCCGACTCCGGATCCGCTGCCCGCTACGCCTCTCCCTTCGGTCCTCCGCCGGACACCGGTGATATCATCGACGTCTCTCCCGGCGAGGAAAGCGACGATCAGAGCGCCACCTCCTCCGAGGTGCAGCAACCAAGCCTGCACCAACGGCGTTCCGGGTCCGGTTCTTAACCCCTTCGTCATGTAACTGAAACGTACGTCTCGCCGGTTCTGTATTTCCGTGAAATGGCGAAACGTCTGAAAGTGTCGCTTTCGCAACCGAGAACCGAGGAGGTGGCTCACCCCTACTTTCACGCCGGTGCTTGCGAAATGAAGGCTGCCTGCGCTAGTTTGCGCCACAATTCGAGATGCCCCGCTGATATGACCGGGGCCCACTGGTTTTTCATTTTCGTCAAAGTGTCCCATGCTCATTGATCTGCATGCCAAAACCAACCTCTCTGACGGTGTCACGCTGAGTTCACGTCAGGTTCTCCAACAAGCACGCAAGGCCGGCCTCGATGGCATCGCGGTCTGCGAAACACTCGCCACCGCGCGCTGCCCTGAGATCCTCGAGTTGGCGAAGTCTGAATTCGACGATCTTCGGGTCTTCATCGGTGTCGAGATTCCCACCGATCGAGGTATCCTGCTCGGATTTACCCCCCACATCGATGAATTCTATCTCAATGAAGAGTGGGCCTGGTTGACACACCGCACCACTCCCTCGGCTACAGCGGTCATCGATCTCTTCGACTCACAGAATGGGATCGTGATTGCGGCGCGGCCCTATGATCTCGAGATCCCATTTAATATGGGTGACTACATCTTTGAATTCGACCGCCTCGGCGCAGTCGAGGTCTTCAATCCCCGTGTGGGACGAATTCAGAACAATTTTGCTCTGGAAGCGGCCACGTTCATGGGAGTGGGCACCACCGGTGGAAGTGACCCCAGCGACGACGCCTCCGTGATCGGTCAATACGCCACATTTTTTGAAGAAGATATCTCGTCTCAGCGGTTGATGGTCGACGCATTGCGTGAATCCGATTATTGGGCTGTCCAGATCGGCGAGAGATCGGGTCAGAAGCGCTCGAGCCGCAAGCGAAAGAAGAACACCGATCGGGGACGCCGAAGAAATCGCTGAATTAGAAATTCAGTTGGGCCTGCAGCGCTTCTCGACTTGCGATCGAGCTGCGGCCTCCGGGCCCAGTACATGCTTCGCCGGCCGCGGCAATGGCGAAGCGAACCATTTTTTCAAGGCTCCATCCCTCCAACACGCCGAGTCCTACGGCGCCCAAAAAGACGTCAGCTGCTCCCATCGTATCAACCACATCCACCGGGGTCGCCTCAACGCGCACCAACTCGCCATCTCTGCCCATGGCCACCGCCCCCTCATCGCCGAGGGTCACGATCGCAAGTTCAGGGCCCTGCTCCAAAAATGCCTCACAGATACCCTGTAAGCTTCCCACCCCGGTAAATGCACTGGCCTCGCGTTCCGACGCCACAACTACATCGGCACGGGTCACACAATCTCCGACGACGTGCCGATCGTGGTCGGCCTCCAAGACCACCGGTATCCCCTGCTCCTGAGCCCGCTTCATCAAATCAATCTTGACCGCGGGAAACACTCCGTCGACGAGTAGAAGATCATGACCGTCGACGATTTTGGGATCCACTTCTTCGCCGAGCAGGGGCCCCACATTGCCCGGCGTGTAATAGGTTTGGCGACGACCTGAATTTACCTCGACGATCACGAAGCGCACCTGACTGATCGCACCGGCATCGCGGACCATCTGACCAACCTGTACCCCCTCTTCCTGCAGAGTCCGGACGATTTTATCACCCCGATCGTCGTCCCCCACCTTGCCTACAAAACTCGGGGAGGCGCCCCAACGAGCAAGCGCCACCGCTGCGGTCGCTGCCGTCCCTCCTCCCTGGACGCTGAAGGTCGGCATTTCCACTTCCTCATCGTCTCGTGCAAAATGCTCTACGAAACCGATTTGATCGAGCGTGCAATGACCGACCGCAAGAACTCGCATGCTGGCCTTCCTCTACAGTAGTGAAACAATGGTGCGAGAAGCACCTCAATGAGCTTGCCGCGGACTCCATTAGGAGTATAGGCGAGAGACCCTGGGTTGAGAAGTACGTTTGCGTAGCCCTGGCGGGTCGATTCTATAGGGGGACCTCAAAACAAGGCCGACCAGACCGTTGCGTTACGTTGCCAACGCCAAAAGCACACCCTACGTTCTACGCACCATTCACCAATACGCTTGTCGATGGGTTGGATCGATGACAGTTGAGTCAAGGGCATAGGAGAAGAACCGATGGCCGAAAAACCGTGGACCCTAGACGATGCTCAAGACGCCGTCGACCAATGGATTACCCAATGGGAAGAGGGGTATTGGGATCCCCTCTGCAATTTAGCCCGACTGACCGAGGAGGTCGGCGAGTTGGCCCGTGAAATCAACCAAACTCACGGAGAAAAACCGGCCGCCGGACCGGACAAGCCAGCTCGTATCGCCGACGAATTAGGGGATATACTCTTTGTAACCATCACCCTGGCCAATTCCCTCGACATCGATCTCGAAAAAGCACTCCGCGCCACCCTGCACAAATATGGGATCCGCGACCGCGATCGATTC
Organism: Myxococcales bacterium; assembly: GCA_007119595.1. Lineage (GTDB taxonomy): Bacteria > Myxococcota_A > Bradymonadia > Bradymonadales > Bradymonadaceae > SLJM01. Next base: position 139 of record SKPJ01000169.1, on the reverse strand, counting down.
ACACCCCGTTCCTAACGCTATAACGCCTTGAGCCGAAGTTGACGGTAGCACGCTGCAAGGTCGAGGGTGTGCTGGGCAAGGCGCGGCGACGAGGCGATGCCGGAGGTATCGTCGAGCGAGCCGCAACGCAGATCCAGCG
>SKPJ01000054.1 GCA_007119595.1 Myxococcales bacterium | reverse complement strand
CCGATGATCGGCCGGGGAAAGTCGCTGAGTATTATTGTGAGATGGTGCAGTGGATGAGAGATCGAGAGATAAAGTAGGTAGGGTGAATGAGGGGTACGGGGCCTGCGAGCAGGCCCCTCCGACCCGGCGCGTCGCTGCGCTAGCGCCGGCCCACCTCCCCAGCAAGCTGGGAGAGGGGGGGGGCTATCCACCATTTGTGGTGACACCCCGTCCTTCCTCCCCAGATTCTGGGGAGGTGCCGAAGCGAAGCGGAGGCGGAGGGGCCTGATCGCAAACCCCGTACCGTCACCGGCATTAGAGTCAGACCACCTCTCGGATCTGCTCTAGCACCGAGTCTAGATCAGTCAATACCTCTCGATTGCCAAATCGTACTACGTTTTCCACACGATGGACTTCGATGAGCATTCTGGTGCGAACTTCGTCGCGGAGACGTGCTTGAACACTTTGGTGACTCTTGCCGTCGATTTCGACGACGAGACGTGCAGAGAAACAGTAAAAGTCAACGATATACGGTGCCAGGATATGCTGGCGGCGAAATTTATTGCCGTCGAGTTGTTTGGCGCGCAAATGTGACCATAGAAGTGCTTCAGATGATGTGGGCTGGGTACGCATTCGGCGGGCTCTGGCGAGAAGCTGTTTGTAACTTGGCTCGATCTGCAAAGCGTTCCTCCTGGGATTGAGGTTGAGGAGTCCGTCTTTGTTATCGAGCAATCTCTGAAGGTTTTGCGTCGAGCCAGGCCTGAAAGGCCAGGACATTCCAGAGTTGGTGTTGGTGATTGCCGAGCCCCTCGAGGTGGTCGTTCCAGACCCGGCGGATCGGTTTGACCTGGAAATATCCCTCCCGGCGGAGCCTGTCCGGAGCGAGCATGGACTCCGCCCAATCGCGAAGGGGGCCGCGCAGCCAGTGGTCCAAGGGGATGCCGAAGCCCATCTTGGGGCGCTCGATCAACTGCCTGGGCACGTGTCGATAAAGCACCTGGCGGAGCGCCCATTTCGACTGGCCGTCCCGCAATTTGAGTGAAATCGGGAGACGCCAGGCGAATTCGACGACGCGGTGATCCAATAAGGGCACCCGTGCTTCCAGGCTCACGCCCATCGAGGCGCGATCGACCTTGGTCAGGATGTCGTCGGGCAAGTAGCTGACCAGATCGTGGAACATCATCTGCTCGGCGACGCCGCTCTGCGCCAGGGGCTCATAGAGTAGCGGCTCGTCGCGCTGCATACCGATCACCACGTCGACCGGCGACTTCCAGTCCGCCCGCAGGTGCCCGTAGACCTCATCGGGGCCTTCGAGCGCCAGGACTCCCGCCAATTTCTGTAATTTCTCGGCAGGCAGGCGCACCCGTATCTTAGAGGGCAATAGGGCTTCCAAGCGCTGGTAGGTGGCGTCCACATGAGCCGGGTCGGGGGCGGTCAAACCGGTGGCGATGGCGCGGCGCACCGGCGCCGGAATATGTTGCAGGATCTGGGCGATCCGCGGCGCCCAGACGTGGCGGTTGTAGCCGGCGAAGAGCTCGTCGCCGCCGTCTCCGGAGAGGCTGACCGTGACGTCGCGGCGCGCCAGTTGGCTGACCAAATAGGTGGGGATCTGCGAGGAATCGGCGAAGGGCTCGTCGTATAATGTCGGCAGCTTAGGGATGACCTCTAAAGCGTCATCGACGCTGAGGTAGCGCTCGGTGTGATCCGTGCCGAGGTGTTCGGCGACGGCGAGGGCGTCGGTGGCTTCGTTGTACTGGGATTCGTGAAATCCGATGGAGAAGGTCTTCACCGGCTGCGACGACACGGCCTGCATCAGGGCGACCACCGTCGAGGAGTCGACGCCGCCCGACAAAAAGGCCCCCAGCGGCACGTCGGCCACCATTCGGTCGCGCACCGCTTCGGTGAGTTTATTCTCCAGGCGATCGACGGCCTCTTCGGGCGAGCCCTCAAAGGGGGTGTCCAGGCCGTGTCGCGCCACGCTTCGGCAATCCCAGAATGCCTCGCGTCGGCCCTCGGCATCGACGGCATCGTAGGTGGTGATCGTACCCGGTGGCAGCTTTTCGACGTTCTGATAGATACAGCGCGGGGCCGGGATGGAGTTGAGGCGCAATAAGTCGGCCAGAGCCTGGCGGTCGACGCGGGCCTCAAAATGCGGAAATTCACGCAGGGCGCTCAGCTCGGATCCGAAGACGATCGATGGACCGGCCCGGCCGACATATAGGGGCTTGATGCCCAGTCGATCCCGGACCAGGTGGAGCCTGCGCTCCAGGCGGTCCCAGAGGGCGAAGGCGAACATGCCATTGGAGCGCTGAAGCGCCTCAACGAGGCCAAAGGTCTCGATGGCGGCGAGGAGCACCTCCGTATCCGAGTCGCCTCGAAAGGGGTAGGTCTCGTCGATCTCCTCGATCTGCCCCCGGAGTTCGGCGAAGTTGTAGATCTCGCCATTATAGGCGATGACCCAGCGCTCACTGGCGGACATCATCGGCTGGGCGCCCTGGGGCGATAGATCGATGATCGACAGGCGCCGATGGCCGAGGGCGATGCCCCGGCTCTCGTCGATCCAGATGCCGCGATCGTCGGGGCCGCGGTGGACCATCGTATCCGTCATGGTGTCGATGGCCTCCCGCAGAGAGCGATCGAAGTCGGTGGTCCAAAATCCCGTCAATCCGCACATGGTGGTCTCTATCTGGAAAAAAGCGTCTTCACTCGTGGGGCATTTGGTGGCCAATAAGTATGAACGCCCAGTGGGGTTTGTCGATGTGAAAGGCGTCAGCGAGGTGGGGGTAACCCAAGTGGTGGATAGCCAACCACCGGGCGAAGCGGACAACCTTTTTGCCCTACCCCTAATAGACATTTCCAGCAGGAGTTAGCCGAAAGCCGCAGCCATCCTCGAGGCACTCCTCGTTGGGCTCCAATTCATCGATCGGCGTGCCCAACTCGTCATTGGTGTGAATGATATTGAGGTAATACGTCGTGTGGGGCTCGAGGCCGCATCTGCCGATGGCATCGGTGTGGTCGGTGCCACCCCAGCGAAAATTGTTTGTGAAGGACTCTCGATAGCATCCCGGCCCCAACTCCGCTTCGATCGCTTCCTGGTTGAAATCACCGGGGCAGGTCGACATGGTCATCAGCTTCCGCCGACTGAGGAGGGGATCGGCCTGAGGGATATTGACGTTTAATTGTCCGCTATCGTCCGGGGGAAGCGCGGCGCTGTCGAATTCCAGGGCGATATATTGATAGCCGTCGTTGAGCTGGGGTTGAACACCCATCACCCGCTGTGAACTCTGCTGTTCATCCCAGGGCCAGGGATAGACACCTTCGAAGTAGCGGCAATCGGCGTCCTGCATCCAAATGCCATAAGATCCACTCATGGCATCGCCGTAGCGACAGGTCTGAGGACCTGTGGTCAGGCGCAACCAATCCGAGGATAGCGTTCTTCCCTCGCAGGGGTCGGACGGCTCCCCGGTGTCCTCGCTTTCTCCCGTATCTGGGTGCGCCGCATCTCCATCGCCGGCGTCTTCGCCACCGCCGTTATTAGCGTCCTCCGATTCCGTGTGTTCCACATCGGTGGACGATGCATCCATCGCCCCATTGGAGGTATCAATCTCTTGCTCGCCGGTATCGTCGGGGTCATCGCTTTCTACGTCGTCTGGGATAGGCTCTCCACCATTGGCATCGCTGCCAGTATTGGCATTGGTGGTCGACGCATTATTTACCCCATCGGAGGCGTCCATCTCTTGAGCCCCGATGTCGGCGGGATCTCCATCGCCTGCATCGGAGTCATCTCCCACGACGATGTCGTCGCCGCTGCAGGCTCCCAGGATTAGCAACAGGGTCAGTACTCCAACAATATTTGCTCGCATTTGGACTCCATTTAAACGCTTCGTCATTTTGAAATGCGGCACCGGCGAGATGGTATTGCCAGATTTTTGGCCGCCTCGAGTGCTGGTGTAGTAACAATACTGGAAGCGAGGGGCGACTGAAAGATGGTGTGTTCAGCGGCCGAGACGTACGTTTCAGTGAAAGGATAAGGTGCTTAAATGGGTCATCCCCGTACCCTCCGAGGTTGGCCCGCATCCCCGAGTTATCTTGATGACGGCCGGTCATCCTCGACGGCCTTCAACGCGCGAACCAACTCGGCGAGGTCCTCGATCTCGCTGCGTAGCAGGCGACCTACGCTGCGGGCTTCAAGCCACTCGTGGAGCGCCCTGTTAATGAGGGACTGATAGCTGCCGTCCGGCCCAGCCAGCGCTTTGAAGCGATCTACAATATCAGCGTCGAGCCGGATCGTGAGCTGTTTCTTACGTCGGGCGGCCTGCCGTATTTGATCGCGAAGCACCTCGGGTCCTCGACCCAGGGACTCCCGTTTTTCGGGAACCTCGCGGTACTCCTCTTCGAGTGCGTCCATCTCGTCGTCTTTCTTCTTATTTCCTGTACTCATCTCGCCATGCCTCGCTCGCTTCGAATGCTGTAATGATTCGTACCAACGGCGCGTCCTCGTAGCTAAATATCACCTGGAGGATTCGTCCACTGTGAGTCTGTCCTACAGCCATTTGCCTCTCCACATGCCCTTGCGGGTCAGTTTCATAGAGAGTTTGAGGATCTTCAAAAATATCGATCACTTCTCCAAATCTGAGCCCGTGTTTTCTCGTTACCCGCTCGTACTTTTGCTCATGCCAGACATAGCCAATGTCCATTGTTGAACCTCGCGGACGCAGAGTCTCGGTTGAGCGACTGCCACACAATGTAATTACAATTGTAATTCTTCTTTCATTTCGATCAAGAATCAGGCGTTGGTCCAATGATTAACCATCCCAGGCTCATCCCGCCCTGACGCAGTTGCGCGTGCTTGTAGTCCACGCGCAGCCGGAGCGAAGCGCAGGCATATGTAACCCCGGGAGAAGGGGCGTAGTCAGCCCCAAGCCCGGGGATCGTAGGTGGCATCCAGGACGACGCCCGATGACGCAGGGCGATCGACCACCGAAGTTCCGACGAGGCCGGAGATCCGATGACGTCGGCCATCGATCTACGGAGTCTTCGGATAGCGATGTGCGATGGCGACCACCAGAGCGAGGGCGAAGATCGCGATCTCCAGTGATGTAAAGGTGGGGTGGATCCGGATCTCTCGACCCAGTTCGAAGAGCACGGTCAGGTCTCGGGCGCCGGTGATCGGCCAGCCGGCCCAGCCGGTGAAGAGAAATCCCCGGGCTTCGAGGCCGCGAAAGGCGTCATTGACGACGTCGGCGAAAAAATGGGTGCCCATGCCGACGATCCACCAGCCCATGGGTCGGGAGAGGGCGGGTCGGCGGTGCTTTATCCAGCGCCAGAGCACTAATACGGCGGCGAAAAAGAGGATGGAGTGGCCCGGACCGCGGCTGTAGGTGATGATCTCGAAGGCATGTAGCGGTTTGTCGATGAGGTCCGGGGTGGCCGCGCCGACGAGAGCCGGAATGAGGGCCTGCT